>MEKM01000031.1:2061-4288 GCA_001766965.1 Acidobacteria bacterium RIFCSPHIGHO2_01_FULL_67_28
GTCATCTCGGAAATCGTCGCTGGCATCCTCATCGGGCCGCACCTGCTCCGGCTGGTGCAGGTGGAGGAATGGACGCTGGCGCTGGCCGAGCTGGGCGCCATCGTGCTGCTATTCGACGTCGGCCTCGACCAGAAGCTGACCGACCTGATGAAAGTCGGCGGGACGGCTTTGCTGGTGGCCACCCTGGGCGTCATCGTCCCCTTCTTTCTCGGTTACGGCCTGTTAATCCTGCGCGAGCACAGCCAAGCGGAATCCATCTTCATGGGCGCGGCCATGGTGGCGACCAGCGTCGGCATCACCGCCCGCGTCCTGCAAGAGCTGGGCGTGCTCAAGACCGTGGTGGCCACCATCATCCTGGGAGCGGCGGTGATTGACGACATCCTGGGGATGATCGTGCTCGCCGTGGTCAGCAGCCTGTCGGAAGGCGTCAACTATGTGCAGATCGCCAGCGTCGCGGCCCTGGCCGTCGGCTTCACGCTGTTCATCGTGCTGGCGGGCCGCCGGGTGATGCGCCGGGTGACGCCGCGGGTGCAGCGCTTCGCCGCCGGCGACCCCTACTTCGCCCTGGCCATGGTCATCTGCCTCGGGCTGGGCGTCGCCGCCGACAAGATCGGCATCGCCGCCATCGTCGGCGCCTTTCTCGCCGGCCTGGTCTTTTCCGAAGAAGAGCTCACGCCGCGCCTGAAAACGAACATCCACGCCCTGCGGGAATTCCTGGTGCCGTTTTTCTTCGTGGCCATGGGAATGCAGATGGACGTGACCGTGCTGGCGCGGAGGGAAATCCTCCTGCTGGCGGCCGCTGTCACCCTGCTGGCGATTCTGGGGAAGCTGGTGGGCTGCGGACTGGGGGCCTACCGGCTGGGCTGGCGCTCGGCGGTGCGGATCGGCGTGGGGATGGTGCCGCGGGGCGAGGTGGGCATCATCGTGGCGTCCATCGGTCTGGGGCTCCACACCATTTCCAACGAGGTCTATGCCGTGGTCATCATCATGGTGCTGGTGACCACGCTGATCGCCCCGCCGGCGCTGAAACTGCTATTCGCCGAAAGAAAGCCCGCTCCGTCACCCCCGAGCGACCTGCTCTGAAACGCCCTGTCATTCTGAGCCCGTTCACGGTGAACCCGTTCAGGGTGAACCCGCAGGGCGAAGAATCTCAGCCTAGCAACCAGGCAAAGTTTGAGATTCTTCGCTTCGCTCAGAATGACAGGAGTGAAGAGCTCAGCCGCGGGGAAGGAACTCAATCTCGGCGGCGCCTTTGCCCATTCGACCCCGAGGCTTCGGGGCTCAGGGCAAAGGCGCGAAATCACTCGCGACGAAGGGATTCAATCTCGGCGGCGCCTTTGCGGGAGAGGAAGGTGATGCTCTGCAAGAGGTTTTGCAGGGTGACGATGCCCACCAGGCGCTCGTTCTCGAGCACGGGGAGCAGGGAGAGCCCGCGGGCGGTGAGCTTGTTGAAGCCGGCGGCCAGGGTGTCGCCGCGCTGGGCGGTTTCGAAACGCGAGCTCATCACCGCCTGCACCGACTGATTCCAGCCCTGGCCGGAGAAGGCCCGCAGCAAGCCGCCGCGGGTGAGCACGCCCACCACACGACCCTCGCTCACCACCGGGAAGTCGTCCTGCAAAGAGTGTAGCGCCCGCTCCACGGCGTCGAAGAGCGAGTCGCCGGGCGCCAGCGACTGGAACTCTGTCAGCATCACCTCTTCGAGATAGATCCGCTCCATCGCCGATTGCAGCACGGCCACTTTCTCTTCCGTCAACGCCGCCCAGAAGACCACCAGGCCAATCACCACCGGCCAGGTTTCCCGCAGCAGCAGCCCGCCCAGGACGAACAGCAGGGCGAAGAACTGCCCCACGCCCACGGCGCGGCGGGTGGCTTCGACGTAGTCCATCCGCCCCGACAGCCAGGCGCGCAGCACGCGCCCGCCGTCGAGCGGATAGGCGGGGAGCAGGTTGAACAGGCCGATGGACAGGTTCGACCAGAAGAGGCTGGCCAGCAACGCCTCCCCGGAGAGCACCGGCAAGAAGGCCCGCGCCGGCTCCACGAGCGAGAGCAGGACCCCCAGCCAGAGCGCCAGGACGAAATTGGCCGCCGGACCCGCCAGCGCGATGTGAATCTCCTGCCGCGGCTCGCGGGGCAGGTCTTCGAGCAGGGCCAGGCCGCCGATGGGCAGCAGGGTGATGGAGCGGACGCGCAGGCCGTAGCGGACGCTGACGTAGCTGTGGGCCAGCTC
>MEKM01000031.1:4314-5797 GCA_001766965.1 Acidobacteria bacterium RIFCSPHIGHO2_01_FULL_67_28
GACGCTGACGTAGCTGTGGGCCAGCTCGTGCAGCAGCACGCAGACGAAGACCAGCACCAGCAACAGCAGGCTGCGCAGGCCGCTCCGCCAGCCCCCGGCCAGCGTCGCCATCAGGAAGAGGAAGGCCAACAGCAAGAGGAAGGTGATGTGCAGCCGGATGGCGATGCCGTAGAGGTTCCCGAGCCGCAGAGCCCAGCGCATAGGCGTTCCCCTTCCTCGACTCATTATAGCGGCCGGCGCCGAAGAGTTCCACGCCCCGCGGCTCGACTCCCGCGGCCGCCCCCGGTAGAATCAAAGCGATGAAGGCGTTGACCAAGGCGCTGGCGGCGCTGCTCCTGCTCGCGCTCCTCTGCCCCGCGGCGGCGCGGGCGCAGTCGCTCGGGGAGGTGGCCCGCGAGTCCAAGAAGAAGAAAGAAGAGTCCACCCGCAAGGTGTGGACCAACGACGAGCTGGGCACGGCCTTTCCGACCATCAAGCTGCTCGGCAAGGCCGAGAAGCCTATCTCCTTGGGAGTCTATCAACCCACGCCGATGCCGGTGGTGGAGGCCATGCTGCAGTTGGCCGGCGTGCAGCCCGGCGAAGTAGTGTTTGATTTGGGCTCGGGCGACGGCCGCATCGTCATCCTGGCGGCGGAGCGGTTCGGCGCCCGCGGCGTGGGAATCGAAATCGATGAAAAGCTGGTGGCGGAAAGCCAGCGCGCCGTCGAGGCCAAGGGGCTCGAGGAGAAGGTGAAGATTTTCCACGCCAACGCTTTCGACGTGGACCTGCGCCCCGCCGACGTGGTCACGCTCTACGTGGCCTCGACCATCATGGAGCGGCTGCGCGCCCATATGGAGCGAACCATGCGTCCGGGCACTCGAGTGGTTTCGCACGAATACGAGATTCCCGGTTGGAGGCCGGAGAGGTCCCTCAACCTCGAAGGATACTGGCTGTACCTCTACCGCGTGCCCTAACGGTTACGAAGGCGAAGGCGCGGAGGGGGCCGCAGGAGCGGGCTTGGGCTTCTCCCCGGGCTTGGCGGCGGGCTTGACGGGCTTGGGCGGCGGCGTGTTGCGGATGAGTTCAATCTCGACGCGATTCGCCTCCACCGCGCGTTCCAGCTTCTCGACGTTCGCGCGGGCGGCGGCGCGCTCTTCTTCGGTGGGGGCCGTCAGGGCCCGGCTGCGCTGCTCCACCAGCGCCGTCTCCGCCTCGCTGATCTCCTGCTCGAGCTTGGCGATCCACTGCTCGCGCTCCTCCATCGTCAGGTCGGCGTAGAAGTTCGTCGCCGCCGGCTGTTGGGGGGCGGCTGGCTGGCCTGCCGGCGCGACGGCTGCTTCCGGCTTCTTCAGGGAGGTTCCCACCACGTTCACTCGGCCGCCCTGCAACTGCTGGAGGTCTTCGTTCGTCCATACCTTGCGGGTGGACTGTTCTTTTATCTTCTTCGCCTCCCGGGAGCGCTCGGCCATGGTTTGCGCGCCGACGGACGCGGGAATCAAGGCCA
>MEKM01000032.1 GCA_001766965.1 Acidobacteria bacterium RIFCSPHIGHO2_01_FULL_67_28
AAGATGAAGGCGCTGGGCCTCTCTCCCCGCAACACCCGCCGGAAGCGCTAGCGAGGCCCAGTGTCCGCGTTCGTGATTGGTCCTGTTCCGCCGCGGCAGCGCATTGAGGTGATTGACGTACTGCGCGGCTGGGCGGTGTTCGGCATCCTCCTCGTCAACATGGAAGTTTTTAGCGGGCCCGGCGACCCGCTCCGGGAAGAGCTCTGGACAGGGACGGCCGAGCGCGTCGCCGCGCAGCTCATTCTGTTCTTGGCGGACAGCAAGTTCTGGACTCTTTTCTCGTTTCTTTTCGGGTTGGGGTTTGCTTTGCAGATGGGACGAGCGGAAGCGCGCGGGGCTCCCTTTCTTCCCCTCTACCTCCGGAGACTTTCCGTCTTGCTTGTCATCGGCTTCCTGCACGCCTTCCTGCTTTGGCAGGGGGACGTTCTCCACCTCTACGCTGTGCTTGGTTGTCTTCTGCTATTGTTTCGCACCTGCTCGACCCGGACCATTCTGCTCTCGGCTTTTCTTTGTCTGTGGATTCCAGCAGTGCACGCAGCCATCGTCGCGGCGCCCCGCGAACTGCGCCGGGCCGACCCGCAACTGGCGCCGCAAGTGGCCCGGGAGGATACCCAGCAAGAGCAAGAAAGAAGAGCCCGGCAGGTGGAAAACCTGCGCGTCTACTCCCAAGGAAACTACGCCGAAATGACGACCAAACGGGCGCGGTTCTGGACGCGGCGCTACTCCTCGCTCGATCATTACCTGGGGAGGTTCGGAGAAGAGTTTGTGTTGTTCTTGCTCGGCCTCTACGCCGGCCGCCGCCGCCTCTTTGAGAATATCCAGGAGCACCTGCCCCTCGTACGCAAGGTGCTGCGCTGGGGGTTGGCGCTGGGCCTGGTGTTTACGGGCGCGAGCGTCCTGGCCGCGGAATTCGCTCCTCCTGGAGTGCTGGTGAACATTCTCGGAGACATGCTTTGGCGGGTCGGCGCCCCGGCGCTTTCCTTCTTCTACGCCGCGGCCATTCTTCTTCTTTTTCAGCGGACCGCCTGGCAAAGACACCTGGCGCCACTGGCCGCGGTCGGGCGGACGGCCCTAAGCAACTATTTGCTGCAATCAGTGATTTGCACAACGATCTTCTACAGCTATGGCTTCGGCCTGTACGGGAGAATAGGACAGCCTGCGGGCGTCGCCCTGACTTTCCTGATCTTCGCGGTACAGATTCCCCTTAGTGCATGGTGGCTGCGCCATTTCCGGTTTGGCCCCGTCGAATGGCTCTGGCGCACACTCACTTACGGGAAACTCCAACCGATGCGGCTGGAGCCTATCGCCGCTGCGTAAGCGCCGCCGGACTTCCGGGTTGAGCCGAGCCGTCGGCCGTACCCGGGTCAGCTAGTCGCACTTGCGGCAGCCGCGCCGCGGAGGGGGCGGGGTAATCGGGTTCTTGTTCTTCTGTGTCGCCACCGGGACGGCCACCGACACCGCCGCCAGGCCGGCGATGGAGACGATCCAGACCCAGGTGGGCACCCCGCCAGCCACCGGGGGCGGCTTGGGCGGCTGCGGCGGCGGCAGGTTCTCGCCGACTTCGGTCTCCTGAACGGAGTCCTGGAATTGATTCCCCTTGGGCGGGTTCGGCGGCGTAGGCGGCTGGCCGGCGTTTATGAACGCCTGCTGCCCGGCGAAGACTTGCTGCGTGCCCAGGATGGCCGGGTTGATGTTCCGGATGGACAAGACCCCTTCGTAGACGATGACATGGGTCTGGGTAGCCGTGGAGCCTACATACCAGTAGCTGCCGATGACGCCCAGCACCGCCGTGTTGGTGCGCACCTCAAAGTGTCCCCCGGCGCCCACCTTCTGCGTCTTGACGCGCATCTTGCCGTAGGTGAGGACGAGGTCGGTTTCACTGGTGGTGGCGTCGTGCTTCACGACGCGCAGGCTGGACTCCGAGCCCACGTTCAGGATAGAGGCGTCCTGGAGCGTGATGCGCACGCGCCCGCGGGGCTCCGTGGTCACCAGGTCATCCCACAACACCGGGGTTTGCAATTCCGCCGGCAGCTGGCCTGCCGGGCGGGCGATATTCGCCCGGGGAATCGCTGCCGTCACCTGCCCGGCCTGGTTCGCCTGGGCGGCGGCGGGCGCCACGGGATAGAAAACAAAACTCACGCAAAGCACTACGGCGATTACCTGGGTGCTGGTCCTGCGCATAGGGCGACCTCCACTCGAGGGGAGCGCGCCTACTCTGCCCCAGCTCGGCCCCGGAGTCAACCCCGTTTTTGGGGGGCTACTGGCCGTGGCGCCAGTCAATCAGGCGCTCGACCCCGTCGCGGTCACGCCAGTCTTCGCGGGTCTTGACGAGCAGCTCCAGGTAGACGCGCCGGCCGAGCAGCGCTTCGAGCTCCGTGCGGGCCGCCTGGCCGATTTTCTTCAAGCGGGCGCCGCCGGCGCCGATGAGGATGCCCTTGTGCCCTTCTTTCTCGACAAACAAAGTGGCGTGGAGCCGCACCAGGTTGCGGCTCTCGGCTTCCGATTCGTCGAACGTGTCCACCACCACCGCGATGCTGTAGGGCACTTCCTGGCGGGTCTCGTGGAAGACTTTTTCCCGGACGAGCTCGGCCGCGAGGAAACGCTCCGGCTGGTCGGTGAGGGTTTCGGCCGGGAAATAGGCAGGGCCTTCCGGGAGGCGCTCGATGATCTTCTCTTCCAGCAGCCGCACGTTCTCGCCGCGCCGCGCGGCGAGCGGAATGAACTCCGCGAAGGCGTGCAGCCGGCGGAAGCGCTCGAGGAGCGGGAGCAGCGCCGGCTTGGCGATGCGGTCGATCTTGTTCAGCAGGAGGAAGCTCGGCCCGGCGAAGGCCCGCGCCAGCGCCACCGCCTGCTCGTCCTCCTCGTTCGGCGCCCGGCTGGCGTCCACCACGACGAGAACGAGGTCGATCCCCTCCAGCGCTTCGCGCACGGCGTCCATCATCTTCTCGCCCAACCGCGAGGCCGGCCGGTGGACGCCGGGGGTGTCGACGAAAACAATCTGCGCGTTCTCCCGCGTCAGCACACCCTGCAAGCGCGTGCGGGTCGTCTGCGGCCGCGGGCTGACGATGGCCACCTTGGTCCCCACCAGCGCGTTCAGGAGCGTCGACTTGCCGGTGTTGGGCCGGCCCAGGAGGGCGACGAAGCCCGAGCGGAAGCTCATCGCGCCCGGGGGCGTTTGCGGCTCTTCTTGGCGGAGGCGGCGGGGACGAGCGGGGTGACCCGCAGGCGCACGACGCGGCGCGGTGTGGCTTCCAGCACCTCCACCTTCAAGCCGTCGCGCTCGAGGCTCTCCCCCGGCTTGGGCACGTAGCCGAACCAGCTGTGCACCACGCCGGCGAAAGTGGTGGCCTCGGGGACTTCGAGCGCCACCCCCAGCATCTCGCGCAGCTTCTCCAGGGAGACGCCGCCGCGGACCAGGTAGGCGCTCTCGGTCTCGCGCACGATTTCGGCGCGGCGCACCTGGTCGGCGTCGTTGATCTCGCCCAGGATTTCCTCCGCCAGGTCTTCCATCGTAATCAGGCCGGCCACGCCGCCGTACTCGTCGACCACCACCGCCAGCTGCTGCATCTCGCGCTGGAGGTCGCGGATAAGCTCGACCACGGGCTTGGTTTCCGGGACGAAAAGAACGGGGCGCATGAGGTCGCGGACGGCGCGGCTTTCCGCCTCGCTCTCGGGCACCTCCAGCAGGTCGCGCACCACCACCACGCCTTGCACGTCGTCCAGGCTCTGGCCGAAAACTGCAATCCGGGAGAAGCGCTTCTCCCGCACCAGCTTCCGCAGCTCAGCCACGCTGGCCGTGCCGGCGATGCCCGCGATCTCCGGCCGCGGCGTCATCACCTCGCGGACGGTCTTGTCGGCGAATTGCAGGACAGAGGCGATGAGCGTCACGTCCTCTTTCTCCAGGATGCCCCGCTCCTGGCCCTCCTCCACCAGCTCCTCGATGGCCTGCTCGGCCGCATCCGCTTGGGGGGCCTCTTCTTCTTCGGTCAGGTGCAGCAGCGACACGCAGAAGGCGTAGACCATGAGCAACGGCATGACCGCGTAGCCGAACCCCCGCAGCACCGGCACCAGCGGCCCCAGCCAGTTCCCGCTGGTGCGGCTCATCAGCAGGTAGGGGAGGAACTGGTAGGTAATCAAGATTTGCAGCACCACGAAGAAGGCGGTTTCGAAAACGGCGCGGGCGGGGCTGTCGGCGAAGGTTTCCGCCGCGTAGCCGATGGCCAGCGCCGCCAGCACCAGGGTGAGCTGCGCCAGCAGCGCGAAGGTCAGCACGGCGCGCCGCCGCTCCATCTTCAGTCGCGGCGCGATGGTTTGGTGGAAGTGCTCGGCGTTCTCCCGCGTCCGCCGGGAAACCTCCCGGCCGCGCTCCTGGAACAGCCGGTAGACGTAACTGAAGAGAACCAGGAAAAACGTCAGCCCGGTGATGACCAGCGCATGGAGAGCGATCTGCATTCGCGCCTACTCCAGCCCCAGCCGACGCCGCAAGGCGTGCTCGCGCCGGTTCATCTGGCCGCGGTCGGTCTCGTGGTCGTAGCCGACGAGGTGCAGCACTCCGTGGAGCATCAGCAGCTTGATCTCTTCCTCCAGGCCGTGCCGGTAGCGGCGGGCGTTGCGCCGGGCCGTCGGGACGGAAATCACCACGTCGCCCAGCGCCCCGTTCCCTTCCGCGGCAAACGAGAGAACATCGGTTGCGTAAGGCCGCCGCCGGTAGCGCCGGTTCAGGGCGGCGCTCCGCTGATGGCTCACCAGAGCGACGGCGAAGCTGTGGGGGCGGAGGCGCAGGGCCCGCCGCAGGCGCGCGGCAAAGCGCCCGAGCGCCGCTGCGTTTACCCGGATGCCCCGCTGGCAGTTGATGATCATCGCCGCCCCGCTCGCTTCCCTTCTCCGCTTTTGCCCGACGCCGCGCGCGAGCCTTGGCCGTTTTCGTAGTTTTCGTAGGCCTTGATGATCTGCTGCACCAGCGTGTGACGGACGACGTCGCGCTCGTTGAAGCGCACGAAGGCGATGCCCGGAATCTTCCCCACCACCTCCAGCGCCTCGATCAGGCCCGAGCGGCGCCCGGCGGGCAGGTCGATTTGCGTGATGTCGCCGGTGATGACCGCCTTGGCGTTGAAGCCGAGGCGCGTCAGGAACATCTTCATCTGCTCGCTGGTGGTGTTCTGCGCCTCGTCGAGGATGACGTAGGAATTGTTCAGCGTGCGCCCGCGCATGAAGGCGAGCGGCGCCACCTCGATGACGCCCTTCTCGAGATACCGCACCAGCTTCTCCGCCTCCAGCAGGTCGTGCAGCGCGTCGTAGAGCGGCCGCATGTAGGGGTCGACTTTTTCCTGGATCGTGCCGGGGAGGTAGCCGAGTTTTTCGCCCGCCTCCACCGCCGGCCGCACCAGGATGATGCGGTCGACTTTCTTCGCCAGCAGCCAGGAGACCGCCGCCGCCACCGCCAGGTAGGTCTTCCCCGTCCCGCCCGGGCCGATGGCGAAGACCATGTCCTGCTTTTCCATCGCGTCCATGTAGGTGCGCTGGTTGGCGCTCTTGGGCGTGACCGTTTTCTTCCCGAAGAGTTTCGGCCGCGGCGCCTCCACCAGCGCGCGCAGCGAGGCGGTCGGGTCCTGCCCGACGATGCGCAGCAGCGACTGCACCTCGCCGTTGCCGAGCTCGTGACCCTCGTTCGTGAGCGCCACGTAGTCGTTCAGGAAGCGCTCGGCGCGCTCCACGGCCGCCGGCTCGCCTTCGATTTCCAGGGAGTCGTCGTCCAGGTGGGTCGTCACCTTGAGGACGGATTCGAAGAGCTTCAGGTTTTCGTCCAGGGTCCCGAAAAGAGGCTCAATCCCGGTGGTGATCTTGACGGTTCGTCGCATCCGCTAGGGGCGGTCTTCCCTCCGCAAACAGGCTACCATCAGCCTACCGTAGCCTTCCGCTGGAGTCAATACGCCCCCCGGAACCGTCCAGAAATCAATCAGTTGGCCGGGACGGTGCGGCCGCGGGCCCAGGCGCGCAGCCGTTCGATGTCTTCCCGCCGGGTGACCGCCAGCGGGTGGGTTTTCTTGAGCTCGGACAAGAGCAGCTCGGAAGTCAACGACTTCTTGACCGCAAAGGCGGTGTAGAGCGCCGCCACGATGGCCTGTTCCAGCTCGGCGCCGCTGAAGCCGTCGGAGGCCGCGGCCAGCGCGTCGAGGTCAAACTCTTCCGGCGGGCGCTGGCGTTTCGCAAGATGGATCCGGAAAACCTCCCGCCGCGCCTCTTCGTCCGGCAGGTCGACGAAGAAAATCTCGTCGAAGCGCCCCTTGCGCAGGAGCTCCGGCGGGAGCGAGGCGATGTTGTTGCAGGTGGCGGTGACGAAGACCGGTGCGCGCTTTTCCTGAAGCCAGGAGAGGAGCGTCCCGAGCATGCGCTGCGAGAGCCCCGCGTCCACGTCCGCGCTGGCCGTGGTCGAAGCGAAGCCCTTTTCGATTTCGTCCACCCAGAGGACGAGCGGCGCCATCTTGGTCGCCCCGTCGAGCGTCTGCCGGAGCTGCCGCTCGGACTCGCCGATGTACTTGTCGTAGAGGCGTCCGGGGTCGAGCCGGACCAGCGGAATCTGCCACTCAAACGCCACCGCCTTGGCCAGCAGGCTCTTCCCGCAGCCCTGCACGCCCAGGATGAGGATGCCGCGGGGCGGCTCCAGGCCGAACTTTTCCGCCTCGGCGCTGAAAGCGCCGCGACGCTGCTCGAGCCACTTCTTGAGATTGCGCAGGTCGCCCAGCGCCGCAAAGCGCTCGCCCAGCTCAATGAACTCGAGCACGCCCGAGCGGCCGAGCTCTTCACGCTTGGCCATCAGAACGTCGGTCACCGTCTGCTCGTCGAGCCGCCGCCGGGCCAAGAGGCACCGGCGCAACACCCGGCGACCTTCGTCGAGCGTGAGCCCGCAGAGGTTCCGCGCCAGACGGCGCCGCCCGTTCGCGTCGAGTTCCTTCTCCAGCCGGACGGTTTGCTCCGTTCCCTTCACTACCGACGGGACCATTTCCTCGAAGTCTTCGACGTCCGGCAGGCCGAGCGCGAAGCGCGCCACGTCTTTTTGCAGCTCGAGCGGAATCGAGACCGTGGGCGCGGTGACGAGGATGGAGCGGTTCGTCTGCCGGAACTTGTCCAGCAGGTCACGCACCAGCCGCGCCACTTCCGCGTCTTCCCAGTGGCGGTGGAAATCTTTGAGCAGGTAGAGCGCGTCCCCGCGCAGGCTGGCGATGTTGGAGAGCGCTGCCCGGGGCGAGTCGGATTGATACAGCGGGTTGCGGGTGCCCGAGCGCGCCAGGCCGCTCGTCAGCGTCCAGACGTAGAGCGGCACGCCCAGCTCCTCGGCGACGGCCTCGACCAGCGCCTCGGCCCGTGCTTCTTCCCACGTCTCGATGTACACAATGGGGTAGCGCGACTGGATGAGGAGCTTCAGTTCCTTCGCGAGGTCGCGCTTCTCGGCTGCCACCGGCAATCACCTGCTGGCCCGCATTCGGGCTGGCCGAGACACTAAACGACTCCACCCGGCGACGCAAGCGCGCCGGGTCGTGGAGCAGTTTCGTTTCTGTAGCGGCGGTCTGTGACCGCCGATCCGGGGTCGCCACAACCTGCTGCGCTCATAGAGCGCCGCTACAGCAATCGTCGCGGAGCCGTCCTTGACCGTCCTCTGCCCCTATGTTACTTTGCGAAGTCCGGCCCGACGTCGAGGATTTCGCTTGACCACGGAAACCACAACGGCTCCCCGCAAGACCGCCTTGAACGCCGCCCACCGCGCCCTGGGCGGGAAGATGGTTTCTTTCGCCGGCTTCGACATGCCGGTCGAATACTCCGGCATCATCCCCGAGCACCGCGCGGTGCGCACGGCCGCGGGCCTATTCGACGTCAGCCACATGGGCGAAATCGAAATCCGCGGCCCGCAGGCGCTGGCGCTCGTCCAGCAGGCGACCTGCAACGACGCCGCCAAGCTCGCCCTCGGCCAGGCGCACTACTCCGCCCTGCTCACCGACCGCGGCACCTTTGTCGACGACCTGCTGGTGCACAAGGTTTCCGACACGCACTACTTCCTCTGCGTCAACGCCTCGAACCGCGAGAAAGACTTCGAGCACATCCGCCGCCAGAACCGCTTTGACGCCGAAGCCAAGAACACGAGCGACGACTACACCCAGCTCGCCCTCCAAGGGCCCCGGGCCGCGGCCATCCTGCAGCCGCTCACGCCGGTTGACCTTTCCCCGCTGCGCAACTACCGCTTCACTTTCGGCAAAGCCTGCGGGGTCGACTGCCTCCTCGCCCGCACCGGCTACACCGGCGAAGACGGCTTCGAGGTTTACTTCGACCCGGCGGAATCGGAAAAAGTGTGGAACGCGCTCCTCGAAGCCGGGAAGAAAGAAGGGCTCGTCCCCTGCGGGCTCGGCGCGCGCAACACGCTGCGCCTGGAAGCCTCGATGGCGCTCTACGGGCACGAGATTGACGACACCACCAACCTCTGGGAAGCCGGGCTCGACTGGATCTGCAAGCTCGACAAGGGCGAGTTCACCGGCCGCGCCGCGCTCCTCGCCGCGCAGCAGCGCGGCCTCACGCGGAAGCTCATCGGCTTCGAGATGCGCGCGCGCGGCATCGCCCGCGACGCCTACCCGGTTTTCGCGGACGGGCGCGAGGTCGGCCGCGTCACCAGCGGCTCCCCTGCTCCGTTTTTGCAGAAGAACATCGGCCTGGCCTACGTGCCGGTCGAAATGAGCGCGGTGGGCACGCGCCTTGCCATCGGCATTCGCGGACAGCCGGTGGCGGCGGAAATCGTGCCCACGCCGTTCTACAAACGGCCCCGGTAACGCCCCACGCCCGGGCCGACAAGGAAAGGCGCATGTACCCCGAAAACTACCGCTACACGAAAGAGCACGAGTGGATCAAGGCCGACAAGACGAACGGCACCGTCGGCATCACCCACTACGCCCAGGAGAAGCTGGGCGACATCGTCTTCGTCGAGCTGCCCAAAGTGGGCCGGCACTTCGACGCCCAGGAGTCGTTCGGGACGGTGGAGTCGGTGAAGGCGGTCTCGGACATCTACTCGCCGGCCAACGGCTCGGTGACAGAGGTGAACGCGGCGCTCGCTGACAACCCCGCCCTCCTCAACCAGGACCCGCACGGCGCCGCCTGGCTCATCAAGCTCAAGCTCGACGACCCCAAGGAAGTCGAGCACCTGATGTCCGCCGAAGAGTACGACGAGTTCGTCCGCGCGGCCGAGGAAGAGCACTAGAGCCCGGATGCGCTACCTCCCCAAGTCCGAGCGCGACCGGCGCGAGATGCTCGCTGCCCTGGGTGCGGCTTCGATCGGCGAGCTCTTCGGCTGCGTCCCCGCCTCGGCCCGCATGAGCCGCCCGCTCGACCTGCCGGCGGCGCTGTCGGAGCCCGAGATCCTCGACTTCTTCCGCGCCCGCGCCGCCGAGAACGCCCCCGGCGACACGCTGCGCCTCCTCGGCGCCGGCGCCTACGACCACTTCCGTCCCGTGGTGGTGGACGCTCTGCTCTCCCGCGGCGAGTTCCTCACCGCCTACACGCCTTACCAGGCGGAAATCTCCCAGGGAACATTGCAAGCCATCTTCGAGTTCCAGACGATGATGTGCCAGCTCACGGGGCAGGAGGTCGCCAACGCCTCGATGTACGACGGCTCGACTGCGCTGCCCGAGGCGGTGATGATGGCGGTGCGGCTGACCGAACGCCGCCGCGTAGTGGTGGCCCGGAGCATCCACCCCGAATACCGCCAGGTCCTCCGCACCTACGCGCGGAGCCAGGGGCTCGAGCTGGTCGAGCTGCCCTGGGCGGCAAACGGACAGCTGGACTCGAAGGCCCTGGCCGCGGTGCTGAACGATGAAACCGCGGCCGTGGCGGTGCAGTCGCCGAACTTCTTCGGCTGCGTCGAAGACGTCGCCGCGGCCGCCGAAGCGGCGCACGCCCGCGGCGCGCTGCTCATCGACGTCATCACCGAGGGGGTGTCCCTCGGCCTGCTGCGCCCGCCGGCCGAGGCCGACATCGTGGCGCTGGAGGCGCAGTCGTTCGCCATGCCGCCGAGCTACGGCGGGCCCTGGGTCGGCGTGATCGCCAGCAAGGAAAAGTTCGTCCGCAGCCTGCCGGGGCGGCTGGCCGGGCAGACGACCGACCAGGACGGCCGCCGCGGGTTCGTGCTCACGCTCGCCACCCGCGAGCAGCACATCCGCCGCGAGAAGGCGACCTCGAACATCTGCACCAACCAGGCCCTGTGCGCGCTGGCGGCCACCATCTTTCTTTCCGTCTACGGCAAGCAGGGCCTGCGCGAGCTGGCCGAGCAGAACCTGGCCAAGGCGCACTACCTGGCCGACGCGCTGGCAAAACTTTCCGGCGCGAAGCGCGCTTTCACCGCGCCGTTCTTCAACGAGTTCGTGGTCAGCGTCGGCGGCGACGCCGCCCGCGCGCACAGGAAGCTGCTCGAGAAGAAGATGGTGGCCGGGGTCGAGCTCGGGCGCTGGTATCCCGAGCTGAAAAACCACCTGCTGCTCTGCGCGACGGAAACCGCGAAGCGCGCCGACCTCGACCGCTTCGCGGCGGCCTTCGCCGAGGCGCTCCGATGAGCGAGAAAATCCGCAAGGCCGCGGGGCACGTCACCCAGAGCGAAGCGCTCCTGTTCGAAAAAAGCTCGCCCGGCAAGCGCGGCTACTCCCTGCCCCCGCTCGACGTCCCGGC
>MEKM01000033.1 GCA_001766965.1 Acidobacteria bacterium RIFCSPHIGHO2_01_FULL_67_28
AGTTCCTCTCGCCCGAGAAGGCCGTCGAGATCCAGGCGGCGCTCGGCGCCGACTTCATCATGGTGCTCGATGAGTGCCTGGAGTATCCCGCCAGCCACGAGAAGGCGCGCCAGTCAATGGAGCTGACGTTGCGCTGGGCGCGCCGCTGCCAGCAGGCTTTGACGGCGCAGGATTTCCGCGAGCCCGAATCGGGCGGGCAGGCGCTGTTCGGCATCGTGCAGGGCGGCGTCTACGCCGACCTGCGGCGGGAGTGCGCGCGGCGCCTGGTGGAGATGGACTTCCCCGGCTACGCCATCGGCGGGCTGGCGGTGGGCGAGCCGCCGGCCTTGAGCTACGAAATGACCGAGGCCAGCGTCAGCGAGCTGCCTGCGGACAAGCCACGCTACCTGATGGGCGTCGGCTACCCGCTCGATTTGGTCGAGTACGTCCGCCGCGGCGTGGACATGATGGACTGCGTGCTGCCCACCCGCAACGCCCGCAACGGGTACTTGTTCACCTCGACGGGGAGCCTGCACATCCGCAACGCCGCTTACGCCCGCGACTCGCGCCCGATTGACGAGCGCTGCCCCTGCTCCGTCTGTCGGCGCTACTCGCGCGCCTACCTGCGGCACCTGTTCAACGCCGGGGAAATCTCCGCCGCCATCCTGGCCACCCACCACAACCTCTACTTCTACCTCGACTTGATGCGGCGGATCCGCGCCGCCATTCGCGAAGGCACGCTCGATCAACTGGCAGGCCAAGTGAAAGAGGCCGAAACGGCGGAGTGAAAGCCTGTCATGCTGAGCGAAGTCCCTCGTCTGTCGCTCGGGACGGTGAGCGAAAGTCGAACCGCGAAGCATCTCAGTCTGAGATTCTTCGCCCCGATGGAATCGGGGCTCAGAATGACAAGACGGAGGCGACCGGCACCGCGGCGAGCCTTGACAGCAGAGCGCGGGTCGGGCATTCTAGCCGTTTCGGGGAGTTGCCGGACCCGTCCCGAAGGCCGTGGGATGGGATTTTCATTCATCGTCGCGGGAGGGGGAACAGCTTGCTTGCCGGGTTCGACGCGCCCATCCTGGCGCAGGCGCAGCAGCCGAGCGGCTGGACGGCGCTGCTGCCCTTCCTGGTTGTCCTCGTCATCTTTTACTTCCTGCTCATCCTGCCGGCGCAACGCCAGCGGAAGCGCCAGTCACAGATGCTCGGGGCGCTGAAGACCGGCGACAAAGTGATCACCAGCGGCGGCATCTACGGCACCATCGTGGGCCTGCGCGACGAAGTGGTGCAGCTGCGCATCGCCGACCAGGTGCGCATCGAAGTCTCCCGCAGCGCCATCGCCGGACACCAACCCCAGAAAGAGGAGACGCCCAAGAGCTAGGCGCCCACCCCGATGACCTCCGCCCTGCGCTGGAAAGCCACCATCATCCTGGTCGTGCTGCTCGTCTGCTTGCTGGGGCTGACCGGATTCCACAAGGGGACGGACAGCAAGACGCGGTTCCGCTTCCCGAGGAGCCTCACCGACCTGCGCGAGAACGTCTCCGGGCGCATCAACCTCGGGCTCGACCTGCGCGGCGGCATGCACCTGATTCTGCAGGTGCAGGTGGACGAGGCCATCAACAGCGAAACCGACCAGGTGGTGGAGCGCCTGCGCACCCTGCTGCGCGAGCAGGCCATCGGCTACCAGGCCGTCCGCAAGCCCGACGCGACCCACGTGCAGATCACCGGCATCCCGGCCGAGCAGCTCGAGGAGGCGCGCCGCGTCCTTCAGGAGAACTACGCCGGCAGCGCGGTCTCTCCCGCCTACGTCGTCGGGTCGCTCCCGGCCGAGCAGAGCGGCTTCGTGCTGGAGATGAGCCCGAGCCTCCAGGCCCAACTCCGCCAGGAGGCGCAGCGCAACTCCATCGAAACCATCCGCCAGCGCGTCGACGCCCTGGGGGTGAGCGAGCCCACCATCGCCGAGCACGGGCGCGGCGAGTGGGAGATCCTGGTGCAGCTGCCGGGCGTGGACGACCCGGCGCGCGTCAAGAGCATCCTGCAATCCACCGCGATGCTCGAAATCAAGCTGGTCGAGGACGGCCCCTACTCGAGCGAAACCGAAGCCCTGGCCAAGACGGGCGGGATTCTCCCGCCCGATTCCATGCTCCTGCGGGAAGCCCCCGGAGCGCGCGGGGCGCAGGCGGGCGGGCTGCAGTGGTACATCGTCAGCCGCACCTCGGTCGTCACCGGGCGCGACCTGCGCAGCGCCCGCTCCGAACCCAACCCGGAAAGACCCGGCGCCTACCAGATCTCCTTCAGCTTGAGCCGCGACGGCGCCGCCCGCTTCGGGCCCTTCACCGAGCGCAACGTCGGCCGCCCGCTGGCCGTGGTGCTCGACAACCGCATCCAGTCGGTCGCCGAAATCCAGAGCCGCATCGACGACGCCGGGCGCATCACCGGCACCTTCACCCTGCAGCAGGCCTCGGACCTCGCCCTGGTCCTGCGCTCGGGCTCGCTTCCCGCCTCGATCCGCTACCTCGAAGAGCGTACGGTGGGCCCCTCGCTCGGGGCCGACTCCATCCGCGCCGGGCTGACGTCGGCGGTGGTGGGAATGCTGGCGGTCTCCGTCTTCATGCTGTTCTACTACCGGCTGTCGGGGGTGAACGCCATCGTGGCGTTGGCGCTGAACCTGCTGCTGCTGCTGGCGGCGCTGGCCTACGTGGGGGCGACACTGACGCTGCCCGGCATCGCCGGCGTGGCCCTGACCATCGGCATGGGGGTGGACTCGAACGTCCTGGTCTTCGAGCGCATCCGGGAAGAACTGCGGCTGGGCAAGGCGGTGGTGGCGGGGATGGAGGCCGGGTTCGACCGCGCCTTCACCACCATCCTGGACACCCACGTGACCACCATTGTCTCCGCCATGTTCCTGTTCATGTTTGGGACCGGGCCCATCAAGGGGTTTGCGGTGACGCTGACCATCGGCCTGGTGGCCAACCTGTTCACGTCTATCTACGTTTCGCGGGCCATCTTTGAAACTCTGCTGAGCCGGCAGGCGCGGCCGACGGGCTTGAGCATTTGAGATGATCGAGTTCTTCCACAACCCGAACTACAATTTCCTGCGCTGGAAGTGGCATTTCATCATTCTCTCGTGGCTGCTGATCCTGGCGGGGTCGGCGTCGCTGTGGGTGAAAGGCGGGCCGCGCTACGGGATCGATTTCAAGGGCGGCACGCTCGTGTACTTGAAGTTCGCCGCCACGCCCGACCTCGACCGCATCCGCGCCGGGCTCGACCGCGAAGGGCTGGGCACCAGCACCATCCAGAGTTATGGCCGCCCCGAGGGCAACGAAGTCATTATCGGCACCGAGCAAGTGGGCCGCGAAGAGGAAGCTCTGGATACCAGCCGCCAGGCGATTCTGACCGCCTTGCGCACCACTTTCCATGTCCCCGCCGACAAGCTCGACCTGAACAACAGCGGCACCGACTCGCTGACCGACGCCCTGCTGCGCTTCGACCCGCTTGGCCTGGCCGGCCAGCCCGGCGAAGCCGCCGCCCGCTACCGGGAGATTGCAGAACGAATCACCGATTTCCGCGATAACCAGAGAGGAGGGCTGCTCGGCAGCTTCGCGGAGCTGCGCGGGCTGGAGGGGGTGCCGCCGGTGGTGGCGCAGACGCTCGAACAGCAGGCGTATCTCTCCCCCGTCGTCGTGCGGAAAGCCGAGGTGGTGGGGCCGCGAGTGGGGCGGCAGCTGCGGCAGCAGGCGTTGCTGGCCACCGGGCTGGCCCTGGCGGGGATGCTGATCTACATCGGCCTGCGCTTCCCCACCGAAGGGGCGGTGCCGGCCCCGGGCCGCGTCGGGCTGCTGACCGGGCTGGGGCGGTGGTTCCTGCGGCAGGTGGACAAGCGCATCTACGGCGTCGCCGCTGTCATCGCCACCTTCCACGACGTGCTCATCACGCTCGGCTTCCTGTCGCTCTTGAACTACGAGTTCAACCTGAACATCGTGGCGGCGCTGCTGACGCTGGTGGGCTACTCGGTGAACGACACCATCGTCACCTTCGACCGGGTGCGGGAGAACGTGCGGCTGCTGCGGCGGGAGCGGCTGGCGGAGCTGGTCAACCGCAGCATCAACCAGACCTTGAGCCGCACCATCCTCACTTCGGGGTTGACATTCCTGACGGTGCTGGCACTATTCTTCCTCGGAGGGGAGGTCCTCCACGGCTTCGCCTTCACCCTGGTGGTCGGGATCGTGGTGGGAACTTACTCCTCCATATTTATTGCCAGCCCCGTTGTGATAGGATGGATAGAGCGCCGGGGGCACATGGGGCTCGCCCTGAAGGCTCGCCCTGAAGGGGCCAGCGGCGCCGCACGAAAGGGGTCTTGAGATGTTCGAGCAACTCTTGGAATCCACCACCGCGAAGAAGACCCGCAACCCGTGGGCCTACGCGGTGTCGGTGACGGTGCAGGTCATCGCGCTCGGCGTCCTCATCCTGATTCCCTTGCTCTACACCGAGGCCCTGCCGCAGCAGCAGATGTTGAGCTGGCTGGTGGCGCCCCCGCCGCCGCCCCCGCCGCCCCCGCCGGCGGCGCAGCCCGTGCGCCGGGTGAAACGGGTGAGCTTGATGGAGGCGGGCAAGCTGCGCGCCCCCCGCGAAATCCCCCGCGAAATCGAAATCATCCGGGATGACCCCCAGGAAGACATGGGCGGGGTGGTGGGGGGAGTGCCGGGCGGGGTACCCGGCGGGCAGATGGGCGGCGTGATTGGCGGCGTGCTGGGCGGCATCCCTTCGGCCGTGCCCCCGCCGCCGAAGCCGGAGGCGCCCAAGCGCATCCGGGTGAGCTCGGGCGTGCAAGAAGCCAAGATGATCCACCGGGCGGACCCGACCTATCCCCCGCTGGCCAAGCAGGCCCGCATCTTCGGCACGGTGCGGCTGGAAGCGGTCATCGCCGCCGACGGCAGCATCCAGAACCTGCGGGTGATCGAAGGCCACCCCCTGCTGGTGCAGTCGGCCTTGCAGGCGGTGCAGCAGTGGCGCTACCAGCCCACGCTGTTGAGCGGCGAACCGGTGGAAGTGGTGACCTTCATTGAGGTAGTCTTCCGGCTCTACTAGATACTCGGACTTCGAGACGTGAACCGCAGTAGCAGGCAGAATCTTCGGGAGGAGTAGAGAACCATGCTCGCCAATCTTTACCTGTTGGGTTTCTGGCTGTTGCAGGAGGCCGTGGGGTGGGACTTGCGGACGATGTGGAGCCTGATGGGCTGGCCCGCCCGCACCGTGGTCATCATCCTGTTCATCATGTCCGCCTGGTCGGTGGGCGTGATGATTGACCGCGGCATCACCTACGCCGCCGCCCGCAAGCAGTCCCGCTACTTTGTGCAGGCCGTCGCCGGCGCCTTGCGCGAGGGCAAGCTCGACGAAGCCATCCGCATCGCCGAGCGCAACAAGAAGAGCCACATCGCCAAGGTGGTGGCCGCCGGCCTGGCCGACTTCCAGTCTTCGGCCGGCTTGCCGGAGGAGGAGATCATCGAGGCCAGCAAGCGCGGCCTGGAGCGCTCGGTGGCCATCACCCACGCCGAGCTGAAGCGCGGCCTGGGCGGCTTGGCCACCATCGGCGCCACCGCTCCCTTCGTCGGCCTGTTCGGCACGGTGGTGGGCATCATCAACGCCTTCCGTGAAATCACCGCCCAGAAGACCACCGGCTTGACTGCGGTGGCCGGCGGCATCGCCGAGGCCCTGGTGGCCACGGCGCTGGGCCTGTTCGTGGCCGTGCCCGCCGTCTGGGCCTACAACTACTTCACCGGCAAGATCGAGTCCTTCGACGTGGAGATGGACAACAGCTCCAAGGAGCTGATCAACTACTTCATCCTGCGCCGCAAGAAGTAAGGGGACGGCGATGGCCTACAAGCCCAAAGCCCCGGAGATCATGCCCGACATCAACGTCGTGCCCATGGCCGACATCATGCTGGTCTTGCTGATCATCTTCATGGTGGTCACCCCCATGCTGCAGAAGACCTTCAGCGTCGACATGGCCCGCACCGAGAATCCCCGCGAGATGCAGGACGCCGACAAGGAGGACGCCGTGGTGCTGGCGGTCACCCGCGACGGCCGCATTTACCTCGGCAACCAGCAGATCGCCCAGGAGAAAATCACCGAAACCGTCCGGGACATGATTCAGCCCCGCCTGGACAAGACCGTCTACGTCAAGAGCGACGGCCGGGCCAAGTACGGCAACGTGGTCAAGGTGGTGGACGAAGTCCGGGCTGCCGGCGTCGACCAGATCGGCCTGCTCACCGAGAAAGTGGAGAAGGCGGGCGGCCGCGCCATCCCCGTCCCGGCGGCGCCCCCGGGCGGCTAGCGAGCGCGCAGCCAGGAGGTAGAGACGATGGGAATCAGTGGAGTCGGGGGACGAGCCAAGGGAGCGATGGCCGATCCCAACATTGTGCCGCTGATTGACATTCTGCTGGTGCTCATCATCGTTTTTATGGTGGTGACGCCGCTGACGCCGCTGGGGCTGGATGCCCTGGTGCCGCAGCCGCCCCCGCCCGACCAGGAGCCACAGGTGGACCCTAGCCGCACCATCGTCATCCAAATCGAATGCGCCAACCCCACCTGCGGGCGCACCTCGCTGAAGATCAACCAGAAGGATGTGACCTGGGAGACCTTGGGCTTCGAGTTGGAGCAAATCTTCAAGACCCGGGCGGAGAAAGTGGCGTTCGTCAAGGGAGCCGATGAGCTGGAGTTTGTGGAAGTGGCTCGCGCCATCGACATCGCCAAGGGCGCGGGCGTGGATAAGATCGGGTTGATCACCGCCAAGGTCGAGGCGGGCGAGTAGCACCGCCTGGCTGGCTTACCCCATCGGCAGTCGCCAAGGAGCTTGCTCATGCGTCGTCCTGCCAAGCTGGCTCTCGCTCTCGCGCTCTCCGCTCTGCTGTTCGCGGCCGGTTGCAGCAAGCTCCTCGCCCGCGATGAGCTGAACAAGGGCGTGCGCGCCTACAAGGCCGCCCAGTTCGACACCGCCATCGAGCACTTCCAGCGGGCCATCGAGCTCGACCCCAGCCTGCTGAACGCCCGTATTTATCTCGCCATCGCCTACGCCAGCCAGTTCGTCCCCGGCAACCCCTCGGAAGAGAACAAGGAGCTTGCCCGGAAGGCCATCGAGGAGTTCGAGCGGGTGCTGGAGAAGGACCCGAAGAACGTCCTCGCGCTCGGCTACATCGCCAGCCTCTACTACGGCCTGGGCGGCGGCGAGAAGACGCTCGAGGAAATCCGCAAGTGGTTTGAGAAGTCCAAGGAGTACCGCCGCAAGCTCATCCAGATTGACGCCCAGAACCCCGAGCACTACTACTCCATCGGGGTGCTCAACTGGGCGCTGTGCCACCGCGCCAACGAAGAGACCCGCTTGTCCTACCGGGTGCCGCGCGCCGACGAGCGGCTGCCCGAGCGCGCCCGCAAGGAGCTGGCCGAGAAAAACGGCGCCCTGGCCGACGAGGGCGTCGAGATGCTCGAGAAGGCCATCCAAATCAATCCCAAGTACGTCGACGCCATCGCTTACCTGAACCTCATCTATCGCCAGAAGGCCGACCTGGCCGAGACCCCGCAGGACCGCGAGCACTACCTCGACCTCGCCGACCAGATGTTCGACCGCCAGAAGCGCCTCCGCGAAGAGGCCCAGGGCGCCCCCATCCAGTAGCCGCCTTTCTGCTACAATGAAACCCGGGACGTAAGCCCGGGTGTTTTTTGGGTGGGACGATGGCGCCGCCTCGCTCCAGCGCGAACTTGGAAACCGGCGCCAGCCCCCTGACCCGCGCCCGCTTCACCGAGCTCGTCGACAAGGCCGAGCAGTACCGCCTGGGGGGCGACCTCGGCCTGCTGCGCCGCGCCTATGAGTTCTCCGCCCGCGAGCACGGCGCCCAGACCCGCGCCTCCGGCGAGCCGTTCCTCTCTCATCCCCTGGAAGTGGCCCACCTGCTCGCCGAGATGCGCCTGGACGTCACCACGCTGGCCGTGGCCCTGCTCCACGACGTCGTCGAAGACACGCACGTCCGCCAGGAAACTCTGGAGGAGCTGTTCGGGCGCGAGGTCGCCCACCTGGTCGAAGGCCTTACCAAGATCGACCGGCTCGACTTCTCCTCGCAGGAAACCGAGCAGGCCGAGAACCTGCGCAAGATGCTGCTGGCCATGGTGGACGACGTGCGCGTCGTCCTGGTCAAGCTGGCCGACCGCCTGCACAACATGCGCACCTTGAGCTATCTGCCCTCGGACAAGCGCCAGCGCGTCGCCCGCGAGACCTTGGAAATCTACGCCCCCATCGCCCACCGCCTGGGCATGGGCCGCATGCGCTCCGAGCTCGAAGACCTGGCCTTCTCCTGCCTCGAGCCCGACGCCGCCGCCCACATCCGCCGGCAGCTCGAAGACAAGCGCCGCCTGAACGAAAGCTTCCTGGCCGACGTGCAGAAGGTCATCGCCGAGGCCATGACCTCGAACGGCATCGGCGCCCAGGTGGAAGGCCGCATCAAGCGCCCCTACTCCATCCACCAGAAGATGGTGCGCAACGGCGTGGCCTTGGACCAGATCTACGACCTGCTGGCCGTGCGGGTCATCACCGAGTCGGTCAGGGACTGCTACGCCGCCCTGGGCGTCCTCCACCAGCTCTGGCGCCCCGTGCCCGGCCGCTTCAAGGACTACATCGCCATGCCGCGCCCGAACCTCTACCAGGCGCTGCACACCTCCGTCATCCACTCCAGCGGCCATCCCTTCGAGGTGCAGTTCCGCACGCAGGAGATGCACCGGCTGGCCGAGCAAGGCATCGCCGCCCACTGGCGCTACAAGGAAGGCGACGCCGTCACCCCCGAAGACCAGCAGCGCATCGCCTGGCTCCGCCAGCTCATCGAGTGGGCCCGCGAGATGCAGGACCCGAGCGAGTTCCTCTCCACCTTGAAGGTCGACCTCTACCCTGAAGAGGTCTACACCTTCACGCCCAAGGGCCGCGTGGTGGTGCTGCCCCGCCAGGCCACGCCGGTCGACTTCGCCTACGCCATCCACACCGAGATCGGGCACACCTGCGTGGGCGCCAAGGTCAACGGCCGCATCGTCCCGCTGCGCTCCCACTTGCAGAACGGCGACATCGTTGAAATCCTCACCCAGCCCGCCCACACGCCCAGCCGCGACTGGCTGTCGCTGGTGCGCACCTCGCGCGCCCGCAACAAGATCCAGCACTGGATCCGCTCCCACCAGCGCCAGCAGGCGGTCGAGCTCGGCCGGCGCCTGCTCGAGAAGGAAGCCCGCCGCCTGGGCCTCTCCCTGAAGAAAGTCGCCGAGGAGCAGTGGCAGGCGGCGGCCCGCGAGCACGGCTGCCAGAAACCGGACGAGCTCATCGCCCGCGTCGGCTTCGGCAAGTACGCGCCCCGCCAGGTGCTGGCCCGCTTGAGCTCGGAGCCGCTGCCCGAGGAGCGCCGCGCCCCGCGCCGGGAGCGGCCGCTCGCCCGGGTCGGCGCCGGGCTGCGCCGGACGGTGCGGCGCATGTTCCGCCTGGAAGACAAGGGCCTGCCTCTGCACGACCGCGACCTCATGATGTACCGCGCCCGCTGCTGCAACCCCATCCGCGGCGAGGAGGTCATCGGCTACATCACCCGCGGCCGCGGCATCGCCGTCCACGCCAAGGCCTGTCCCAACGTGCAGAACCTGCTCTACGACCTCGAGCGCCGCATCAAGGTCACCTGGGCGGAAGACGAGGGCCAGCCCGAAGCCTATCCCGTCCATCTCGCCATCCGCACCAACGACCGGCCCGGCCTGCTCACCCAGATCAGCGGCGTCATCGCCAACCACAAGTGCAACATCCGCGCCGCCGAAGCCCGCAGCGCCCTGGCCGACGGCACCGCCCTCATCGAACTGACGTTCGACGTCGAATCCATGAAGCAGCTCGACCGCATCCTGGCCGCGCTGAAGAAAGTCGCCGGCGTCCGCGACGTCACCCGCCTGCTGCGCGCCCACTCCGCGTGAGACCTGCGCCGCTGCTCCTGGCCGCCGGCCTGCTCTTGGCCGCTCTGCCCGTTCACGGTAAACCTGTTCAGGGTGAACCCGCCGCCGCGCAGCTTGAGATCGAGCGCGTCGAGCTCGAGGCCCGTCTCGACCCCCGCGAGCAGGCGCTCTACGCCCGCGCCACCTACTTCCTCCGCAACCGCAGCCCCCGCAGCCTGGAAGTGCTGGAGTTCGACTTCCCCGCCGCGCTCGGCGCCCGCGCGCGCGTGAGCGCCGTCTGGGACCGCGACGGCGAGCTGCCCTGGCGCGCCGATGCCGACGAGGGCGAAGGCGAACGCGTCGCGCCGCTCCGCGTGGGCTTGCGGGCACCCCTGGCGTTCGGCAACAAGCTTGTCGTCGTGGTCGGCTACGACCTCGAGTTGGCGGGTTTCGCCTCCTCGCCGGCCGACGTCGCGGTCACCGAAAAGGGCGCCCGCCTCGCGGCCACCGGTTGGTACCCGCTGCCGCGCAGCGCCGCGCCGGCGCTGCCGCGCCGGCTGCGCCTGGCGGTGCGCCTCCCCAAAGACTGGCCGGTGGCAGCGGGCGGAAAGCTGAAGCAGTTGCAAGAGGGAACGGCGCTGGCGAGCTACGAAGTCACGCTCGAGCGCGTCGAGCCCGGCGCGTTGCTGCTCCGCGCCGGCGCCCCGCTGCCGCCGTAGTCCGGCGCGCCGGAAGGAAATCCGCCAATTCACGGAGAGGAGAAAAACGTGAGACAAGCGATTGCGACCCCGAACGCGCCCGCCGCTATCGGCCCCTACTCGCAAGGAATCCAGGCCGGCGGCTTTCTCTTCTTGTCGGGCCAAGTGGCGCTCGATCCGGCCACGGGCCAGCTCGTCGGCGGCGACATCCGCGCCCAGACCGAGCGCGTGCTGAAGAACCTGGAAGCGGTGCTGGCGGCCGCGGGCAGCTCGATGGCCGCCGTGGTCAAGACCACGGTCTATCTCGCCGACCTGAACGACTTCGCGGCGATGAACGAGGTCTACGCCCGCTTTTTCTCCGCGCCGCCGCCCGCGCGCTCGACCGTCCAGGCGGCGCGCCTGCCGCGCGATGCGCGCGTCGAGATTGATGTGATTGCCGTGGAGGAAAAGTAGGAAAGAGGTTGGGTCAGGCGACTTTCTGCACGCGCCCGCTGCGGATGCAGGCGGTGCAGACCTGGAGCCGCTTCTGCGTCCCGCCCACCCGCACGCGCACGCGCTGCAGGTTGATGAGCCAGCGCCGCCGGGTGACGTTGTGGGCGTGCGAGATGCGGTTGCCGTAGCGCGGCCCGCGGCCGCAGAGGTCACAGCGTTTCGCCATCGCTTCTGCTCACTCCAGGGAGAATCGGTGCCTGCTTCCGAAATCACAGTATAGCAGAAAGGCGCGGCGCCCGCCAGATGGTTGACTTTTGCCGCGCTCTCCACTAGCGTGAGCAGTTCCTTTGGCTGTCTCAACTTTCCACGGAGGACCCTCGCGTCATGACCCGCACGCTGGTTCGCGCCGCCCTTCTCGTCCTGCTGACCGCGGTGCTGCTCGCCGGCCAGGCGCCCTCGCCCGCGCCGGCCGACGCCGCTCTGGCGGAAGCGAACCGCCGCATCCTGACCGAAATCGCCGAGCACTCCGAGCAGCTGCAGAACCTCGAATACCTCTCTGACCGCATCGGGCCGCGGCTGACCGGCAGCGAGAACCTGAAGCGCGCCAACGAGTGGACCGCGCAACGCTTCCGCGACTACGGCCTCGTGAACGTCCACCTCGAATCCTGGACGATCGCCCACTCCTGGAAGCGCGGCTGGGCGCGGGCGCGCGTGGTCGAGCCCGCCGAGCACCGCCTGGCCGCCGAAGCCGCTGGCTGGAGCCCGAACAGCGCGGGCGCGCTGCGCGGTCCGCTGGTCTACGTGAAGGCGGAGAAGAAGGAGGAGCTCGAGCCCTACCGCGGCAAGCTGCGCGGCGCCCTGGTCATCACCACCGAGCCCGAGCCGCGCCAGCCCATCGAGGAGCGCCCGCTGCTGCCGCGCCCGCCGCAGCCCGAGCGCGACTTCGCCGCCCGGCGCCGCTTCTCCCAGGAGCGCGAGGACTTCTTCGTCCAGGAAGGCGTCGTCGGGTTGCTGCGCGACTCCGACAAGGGCTTCGGCCTGTTCAACATGTCGAGCGTCGGCCGCGACTACAGTCCCGCCAAGCTTCCCACCGCCTTCCTCACGCCCGAGAGCTATGACCTGCTCTGGCGGCTGCGGAAGAACGACCAGCCGATGACGGTCGAGCTCGAGATCGGCGGCGGCGAGTTCAGCGCCGGGCCGGTCGAGGTCTACAACACCGTGGCGGAAATCCCCGGCAGCGAGAAGCGCGACGAAGTCGTCATCCTCGGCGCCCACCTCGACAGCTGGGACCTCGGCACCGGCGCCACCGACAACGGCACCGGCACCAGCGTCCTGCTCGAAGCCGCGCGCGTGCTGCGCCAGCTCGACCTCAAACCCCGGCGCACCCTCCGCTTCGTGCTCTTCTCCGGCGAAGAGCAGGGCCTGAACGGCTCGCGCGCCTACGTCGAGGCGCACAAAGAGGAGATGGCGAAAGTCTCGGCCGTGCTCGTCCACGATTCCGGCACCGGCCGCGTCGAGACCATCGCCCTGCAAGGCAACTCGCAGGTCTACGACATCGTCAGCCGCCTGGTGCGCCCGCTGCGGCAGATGCTCAACATGGAAGAGTTGAGCCTGCGTACCATCAGCGGCTCCGACCACACCTCCTTCAACCGCGTCGGCGTGCCCGGCTTCTTCTGCCAGCAGGAGCGCGCCACCTACAACCAGACCCACCACTCGCAGGCCGACACCTTTGACAAGGTCATCCGCGAAGACCTGCTGAACGGCGCGCAGGTGCTGGCCGTCTTCGCCTACAACGTCGCCCAGCTCGACGACCTGCTGCCGCGCAAGCCGGCGCCGCCGCCGCCGCAGCCGTGACACGGCAGCCGCGGGCCGGATAGAATGGCGTCCATGCGGGGAGAACGCCGGGCGCGCGCGGCCGGGGCGTGGCTGCTGCTGGCCGCGCTCGCAGGCTGCGGCGCGCAGCCGCCCGCGGGCGACGAGGTCTGGGCCGAGGTCAACGGCCGGCCCATCCTGCGCTCGCAGGTGGAGAAGTATTACCAGCGCCAGGTGGGCTTGCAGCCCGAGCCGCCCACGGCCGAGGAAATCCAGGCGCGCAAGCTCGCCATCCTGAACGAGCTCATCCAGGACGAAATCCTCTGGCAGAAAGCGGCGCAGGCGAACCTGTTGGCGACGGACGGCGAAGTGGAAGCCCGCCTCGAGGAGCTGCGCTCCACCTTCAGCCCCGAGGAGTTCCAGCAGCAGCTCACCGCCCAGGGGATGACGCTGGAGGAATTGAAGGCCGAGCTGCGCCGTGAAATCTCTCTCCGCAAGCTGCTCGACAAGAGCCTGGCCGCCGGCCTGGAGGTGAGCGACCAGGAAGTCACCGACTTCTACGAGCAGCACCAGAACCGCTTCCGCTTCCTCGAGACCCAGTATCACGTGGCGCAGATTCTGGTCACGCCGCGGCCTGAGCCGCAAGTGCGCAACCTCAAGAACGACGACGCCGCGAGCGACCTCGAAGCCCAGCGCAAGATCCAGGCGCTGCTCACGCGCCTGCGCGCCGGCGACGATTTCCGCGAGCTGGCGCGGAACTATTCGGAAGATCCGGCCACCGCGCTCGCCGGCGGCGACCTGGGATTCTTCGCCGAGTCGAGCCTGGCCCAAGCGCCGCCCGCGCTGCGCGCCGCCGTCCAGCAGTCGGTCGTGGGACAAGTCGTCGGCCCCGTGCGCACGCCGTCGGGCTATCACCTGGTGAAGCTGCTCGAGCGCGAAGAGCCCGGCCAGCGAGAACTCGCCGACCCGAGCGTGCAGCAGACCATCCGCGAGCAGCTGCTGGCCCACAAGCGGCAATTGCTCGAGGCCGCCTACATCGAGCGCGCCCGCAACCAGGCGCGCGTGGCCAACTACCTGGCGCGGCAGATCCTCGAGTCCCACCGCGTGGCTCCGTAGTTGCCTCGCCTGTCCTGCCTGTCATTCTGAGCCCCGGCCTTGTCGGGGCGAAGAATCTCAGACTGAGATGCTTCGCTTCGCTCAGCATGACAAGAGCTTTCGGAACCGCCGGCTGGACGAAGAGGGGATCAGTCAGCGGCTTAGCGCAGCGGCTTCGCCCGCCGAGAGCTTGCCGTACTCGCTGGTGTAGTAAAGCGGGACGTCGCAGTAGGTGCCTTTCTCGAGCGAGTAGACCTCGCAGGTCGAGAACGGCCGCGAGTAGAGGTGCAGGCTGACGGCGCGCTCCTTCCATTCCGCCAGGTTCAGGACCTGGTGCACGGGCTCGCCCTGGTCCACTTCGAGGTGTTGCGTGGGCGTGATGAAACAGGCGTGGCTCGCGGTCAGCCGGCAAGTTTTTTTCGCCGGGTCGCGCTCGACGACGCGGTAGTTCTGGTTCTTGAGCTTCCCGATGGGCACCGCCATCCAGCACTGCTGCTCGCGGTGGTTGTGGATGCGGCTGGCCTGGCCGATTTCCCAGCAGATGGCGATGAGCTCGAACAGGTCGTTCTTGAAAATCAGGTTGCGCGTGTAGCTGGCGGCGCTGAAGAAGGTGTAGGGCTGGAGCGTCTCCGGCCGCACCGGCTGCGCGGCCAGATAGGGATTCACCGTGGCGGGCGCGATGCCGGGCAGCCCCGCCAGGCCCTTCACGAACTCATCAATCCCCACCAGCCGCGCCGCTTCTTCCATCGCTCCTCCTTCTACGCCACCACCACCAGGCCCTGGCCGTGCTCCACGGTATCGCCCTCGCGCACGAGCACTTGTTCTACCACGCCGGCCTTGGGCGAGGGAATCTCGTTCTGCATCTTCATCGCTTCCACCACCACCAGGCCCTGCCCCACCTCCACCGCCTGGCTCGCCGCCACCAGCACGCGAACGATCTTGCCCGGCATGGGCGCGCTGACTTCCTGGCGGCCAGTACGCCCGAGAGCGCCGCCGCTACTACCCGCCCAGCGCCGCGGGTTCTCCACCGCGGCCACCAGGTCCGCGCCGCGGGTGTGCACGCGGTAAGCGTCTTCCACGCGCTCGACGTGCACAGTGAACGATTCGCCCTCGAGCAGCAGCGAGAAGACGCCGGGGGCCACCTCCACCGCGTCCACCTTGCGCCGGTCGCCTTCCAGGCGACATTCCCAGCCGTTCTCCGCTTGCCGCAGCTCGAGCCGGCGCGGCTCGCCGCCGACCTTGACCTCGAGCTTCATCGCCGCGGCCCGCTTCCCAGGCGTCGCAGGGCCGCTTCCCGCGCCGCCTGCTTCCAGCGGCTCACCGGAGCGGCAAGCCGCAGGCCGTTCGTGGCGGCAGTGACCTCTGTGAGCGCGGCCGCGACCGCGGCGGCATCCACCACGGGCGTCCCGAAGATTCGGGACGGGGCCGCCGCCGGCTTCTCGTCCAGCATGCGCTCGATCAGCTCGGTGTCGAGCTCGCCGCGGACGAACTCCGCGCGGTCGAGCAGCCGGCGGAAGAACGGCAGGTTCGTCTGGATGCCGCCGATGAGGTATTCGTCGAGCGCGCGGCGCAAGCGCGCCAGGGCCTCGGCGCGGTCATTGCCCCAGCAAATGAGCTTGGCGAGCAGCGGGTCGTACTCAAGCGGCACGTTCCACCCTTCGTAGACGTAGCCGTCCACGCGCACACCCGGCCCCGCCGGCCGCTCCAGGCGCGTGATGCGGCCCGGGCAGGGGAAGAAGTTGTTCTCCGCATCTTCGGCGTAGACGCGGCACTCGAGGGCGTGCCCGCGCCACTGGATGTCTTCTTGCCGGTAGGCGAGCGGCTCGCCGGCGGCCAGGCGGATCTGCTCCTTCACCAGGTCGAGCCCGGTCACGAGCTCCGTCACCGGATGCTCGACCTGGAGCCGCGCGTTCACCTCGAGGAAAAAGAACTCGCAGCCCAGCGGCGCGCCCTCCGAGCGCTTGACCAGGAACTCGATGGTGCCGGCGTTGGTGTAGCCGCCGGCGCGGGCGATGCGCACGGCCGCCTCGCCCATGGCGGCGCGCAGCTCGGCGGTCATCACCGGCGAGGGCGACTCCTCGACCAGCTTCTGGTGGCGCCGCTGCAGCGAGCACTCGCGCTCGCCGAGGTGGATCAGGTGGCCGTGGAGGTCGCCGAGGATTTGGATTTCGACGTGCCGCGGCCGCTCGAGATACTTCTCCAAATAGAGCGAGGCGTCACCGAAAGCGTTCTCGGCCTCCGACCGAGCGTCGCGGAAGGCTGCGGCGAGCTCGGCCGGCGTTTCCACCCGCCGCATCCCTTTGCCGCCGCCGCCCGCCACCGCTTTCAGCAGGACGGGATAGCCGAGCGCGGCGGCGCGCTCGCCGGCTTCGGCGAGCGAGCCCAGCGCCTCCTTCGCGCCCGGCACCACGGGCGCGCCCGCGCGGGCCGCAACCTCGCGGGCTGCGGTCTTCGAGCCCATCAGCTCCATCGCTTCCGCCGACGGACCGATGAAAACGATGCCGCTCTCGCGGCAGGCCCGCGGCAGCGCCGGGTTTTCGGCGAGGAAGCCGTAACCGGGATGGAGCGCCTCGGCCTGCGCGCGCCGCGCGACTTCGATGAGCTTGTCGATGCGCAGGTAGCTTTCGGTCGAAGGCGCCGGCCCGATGGCGTAGGCCTCATCGGCCAGCAGCACGTGCTCGGAGGCGCGGTCGACGTCCGAGTAAACCGCCGCGGCGCGGATCCCCATCTCACGGCAGGCGCGGATGATGCGTACGGCGATCTCGCCGCGGTTGGCAATGAGGATCTTGCGGAACACAGGTGGCTCCTGTGGGTCGCGCCTTCAGGCGCGACATTATAGCCGGCGCGAAAGCGCCTACCTTGCTGCCGCAGGCCGTTGGCGCACCCCGAAAGGGCGCAGCAACAAGCCCGCGTCCTTATCCCTTCAGGCGCACTGCGGCGTGACTCCGTCGAGCGCGCCCCAGAGCGCGCGCAGCGCCCGTTCGGCCGCGGCCAGCGCCGGGCCGTTCGACTCCTCGGGCTGCGCCGCGAGCCAGCGCCGCCAGGCGGCGCGGTGGCGCACGTCGGCTTCTTCGTGCACGGCGAAGTAGGCGAGTCCCTTCGGCTCGCTGACGCCGTAGAAGCGCCGCAGGCCATCGATTTTTTTCGCGGCGATCTCCGGCACCTGCGCCTCGTACACATAGAGCGCCGCCACCGCCTCGGCCGGCGAGCCCTCGCGGCAAAGGCGCTGGAAGGTTTCGACGAGGGCGCGGGTTCCGGGCAGCGGCGCCGAGTGGTCGAGCTCGCGCTCGCTCGTCCCGACCGCCGCGGCGAAGTCACGCCAGAGCTCCGGGTGCGTCCGCCCGGGGCTCAACTCTTCGGCGAGGTTCTCTTCCACCACGGGGCGCAACCCCTCATCGGCGCGCGCCGCGAGCTCCCGCAAGTACGCAGGGAACGCCTCGACGTGCCGATAGTACTGGGCGGCGTAGAGCTGGAGCGCGCCGCGCTCGAGCGTGCCCGCGGTCCACGCCTGGTAAAACGGATGCTGCAACAAGTGCCAGCGCCCAACCTGCCTGTCGAGCTGCTCGATCAACCGCCCGTTCGCCTCGCCCATCGTCTCGCCTCCGTCAGGGGAGATTCTCTCGAATTCTCGCTGCTTAACTCCTGCCCTGCCAGCTACTTTCCATCTGACCCACCCCGGGGGAGCTTCTCATCTAATTGATCCAACTGCAGTTAGCCGGTGAGATTCCCCGCCACGCCGCGCAACCGTTTGATAACCAACATCTTCACGGGTGAGATTGTCTCCCCTCCCTTCTGCCTCCCCGGCGCCCCCGAGCGTCAACCTCGCCCTTGCCTTTCCTCCAGCCTCTTGCTTCTAGCATCCAGCCTCAAGAATGTCTACGGTTTTTGCGGTTTTTGCGGTTTTTGCGGATGTCTATTTTTCTCGTGTTCTCAAGCACTTACAGCCAATCTACTTCCTGAACAGCACCTGGTAGTGGCGGTGGCGCGGCCGGCCCGCGAAGTAGTCGCCCTCTTCGATGCGGACGACCTCTTTCCAGTCGGGCCGCCGCTGGGCCCGGCGCAGCCCGGCCGGGCTCGTCCAGACCGTGACCCACATGTACTCGCCGCGCCGCCCGGGGTTGCGCGTGAAGAACGCGGCGCGGCAGGCCGGGATGCGCTTGAGCAGCCGCAGCGCCCGCCGCCGCATGAAGCTCGTTACCGTCCGCCGCTTGCTCTGGCTCGCTTGAAACACAAACGTCCGCAGGATCATCAGCTCACCTCACAGCGGGATGTTGCCGTGCTTCTTCGGCGGGTTCGCGTCCTTCTTGTTCTCGAGCATCTGCAGGGCGGCGATGAGCTTGGGCCGCGTCAGCCGCGGCTCGATCACGGCGTCAATCCAGCCGCGCTCGGCGGCAATCCAGGGATTGGCGTAGCGCTCGCGGAACTCTTCCACGCGCCGCGCCCGCTCGGCCTCGGCGTCTTTCGCCGCCGCCAGCTCGCGCCGGTAGACAATGTTCACCGCGCCCTCGGGCCCCATCACCGCAATCTCGGCGGTCGGGTAGGCGTAGTTGATGTCGGTCCGGATGTGCTTCGAGGCCATAACGCAGTAGGCGCCGCCGTAGGCCTTGCGCGTGATGACGGTAACCTTGGGCACGGTGGCTTCG
>MEKM01000034.1:0-9871 GCA_001766965.1 Acidobacteria bacterium RIFCSPHIGHO2_01_FULL_67_28
CACCAGGGCGTGGCCGCAGCCGCGGCAGTAGGGCAGCGCTGCGTCCGGGGCCAGGTAGAGGCTCGACTTCTCCTCCATCACTTCTCCGCCGCGCGCACGGCGCGCGCGATTTCGGCCGGGCTGATGAGCCCGCCGATTTTGTTGACCCCGAGCACGCGCCGGTGGCCGAGACACGGCGCCAGCGCGGCGCGGTACTGCCCGGTCAGGTTCTCCTCGGCGACGATGACCGTGTCCACGCCGGCCAGCGCCCAGTCAAGCTCCCGCCGCGGCACGGGGAAGAGGGTGAGCGGCTGGAGGAAGGAGAGCCGGACGCCCTCGGCGCGCAGCGCCGCCACCGCCTGGCGCGCCGCCCGCGCGCTCACGCCATAACTGATGAGCAACGCCGGCGCGCCGGGGTCGAGATCGGGCCGCACCAGGGCCATTTCGTCGGCGTGGGCGGCGATTTTGCGCTCGAGGTGGCGCAGGACCTCGAGGACTTCGGGAGAGTTCTTGCGCAGGCGTCCCTGCTGGTCGTGGGCCGAACCGGTGACGGTGACCTTGACGTCGCCGCCCACCGGCGCGAAGGTGGGCACCTCGTCGGCACCGGCAAAACCGTAGGTGAGGAACGGCCGGTCGCCGGCGAAGCGCGGGCGAGTGGCCTCGACGGGCCGGGGCAGCGCTTCGTCTTCGACCACTTCGCTCGTCATCCCCACTTCCTTGTCGGAGAGCACGACCACCGGCGTGCGCAGCCGCTCGGCCCAGCGGAAGGCTTCCAGGGTGAGGGCGTAGCACTCGGCGGCGTTGCTCGGAGCGAAGACCGGCACGGTGTAGCCGCCGGAGGTCGAGAACTCCGCCAGCCAGACGTCGCCCTGGGCGCCTTGGGTGGCGCCGCCCGTGCTCGGGCCCAGGCGCTGGACCAGAGCCACCACCAGCGGGGTCTCCGTCATCAGCGCGTATTGCAGCGTCTCGATCATCAGCGCCCAGCCGGGGCCGGAGGTGGCGGTCATGGCCTTCAGCCCGCGCAGGCTCGCCCCCACGCAGTAGCAGAGCGAGGAGATCTCATCCGGCGCAGAGAGCGCCAGGCCGCCCTGCGGCGGCAGCTCGCGCATCATCACTTCGTAGATTTCCGAGGCGGGGGTGATGGGATAGCCGGCAAAAAAGCGGCAGCCGGCGGCCAGGGCCCCGGCGGCCACCATTTCATTCCCCGAACAAAGCCGGCGCGGCATGGGTTTGGTTGACGGCCTGCCTTCAGGCAGCCTTCTCCCGCTGATGCTGGCGGATGGTCTCTTGCAACATCTCGTGGAAAGCCTGGATGGGCGTGGCGGGCCGCACCACGTGGAAGGTCCCGTGGCCGAGCTCCTCCAGCATGTACTCCTCGCTCTCCGGCTCGACGAAGAGAAACACCGGTACGCGCACCGAGCGCTGGCAGATCTCCCGCAGCAGCCGGCACTCGGCGGTGTAGGCCGGCGCCGCCTCGCAGACCACCGCGTCCACCGAGGTGTTCTCCAGGCGCAGCCCGGCTTCGTAAGGATCGGCCGCGTATTGCAGCCGGTAGCCGAACGAGCGCTTCAATTCCTCCATCGCCCAGCGCAAAGCCGGGCCAGGGGCCACCACCATGATCGCGCGACTCTTTTCCAACATGAGCCACCTCCGCGGGCGGGCGAGGCCCCCGCGCCTCGCACACACCTCCCGCTGCGTTGGTGTGCACACGGCTTTCCCTTGCGGCAGGAGAGCAGCGGCTATATTGTCTTGATTCTAAAAGAATTAGAGTGAGCGGTCCGGGCCCCGGCGGCTGGCCCGCGAGATGGCCTGCGCGATTTCGGCCAACCGGGGCTTTTCACTCCCCGGCGCGGCTAGTGCCGTTCCAACTAACTGGAACATCTCAGCTAGAGTGCGAGGGTGCGCAGTGACTGGAAGTCCGGACGCAGGGAATTAGGCGGAAAAAGTTGGAACGGCACTAGCAGGCCAGGTCGTCGCGGGTGATTTCGAGGCTGTCGAGCGGCCCGAGCAGCGTGGCCCCGAGCAAATCCGGCCGGAAGAATTCTCGGGCGACGGCTTGGACATCGTCGGGGGTGACCGCATCCACCGCCGCCAGAATTTCGTCGGGGGTAAAGCTGCGCCCGAAGTAGATCTCTTCGCGGGCGAGCTTGGTCATGTGGGCGCCGGTGGACTCAAGCGAGAGCATCAGGTTGCCTTTCAAGTGCTCCTGGGCGCGGCGCAGGTCTTCGAGCGGCACCGGCTCCCGCTTGAAGCGGGTCAGCTCCACCAGGATGAGCCGCAGGGTCTGCCGGGCGGTCTCCGGGGCCGTGCCGGCGTAGACGGACAGGCAGCCGGTGTCGCGGTAGGCGCTGATGTCGGAGAAGATGGCGTAGGCCAGGCCCTCCTTCTCGCGCACGTTCTGGAAGAGGCGCGAGCTCATGCCTCCGCCCAGGATGCTGTTCATCACGCTGACGGCGAAGCGCTGCGGGTGCGGCAGCGGGTGCATGGGGACGCCGGCGCAGAGGTGCACCTGCTCGAGCTCGCGCTTGGTCCGCAGGCTGATGCGGGCGTGCGGCTGCGGGACCGGGTCCTGCCGCCCGTCCCGGTGGGGGGTGAGCCGGCTGAACTTCTCCGCCACCAGCCCCACCACGCGCTCATGCTCGAGCCGTCCGGCGGCGGTGATGAGCATCTGGTTCGGGGTGTACCAGCGGCGGAAGAACTCGAACAGCTGCTCCCGTCCGATGCCCGCCAGGCTCTCGCGCGTCCCCAGGATGGGCCGGCCGATGGCGTGGTCGAGCCAGAAGTTCTGCGAAAAGATTTCGTGGACCAAGTAGTCGGGGTTGTCCTCCTCCATGCTGATCTCTTCCAGGATGACGTTGCGCTCCTTCTCGACGTCGGGCTCGCGGAAAACGGGCGCGAGCGCCAGGTCGGAGAGCACCTCGAAGGCGCGGGGCAGGTGCTCGTCCATCACCTTGGCGTTGAAGCAGACCATTTCTTTGGCGGTGAAGGCGTCCATCTGCCCGCCCAGGGTGTCGATCTCGCGGGCGATGTCTTCGGCCGAGCGGCGCTCGGTGCCCTTGAAGACCATGTGCTCGATGAAGTGGCTGATGCCGGTGACCGGGGCCGGCTCGATGCGCGAGCCGCTCTTCACCCAGATGCCCACCGCCGCCGAGCGCACGTGCGGCATGGCCTCGGTGATGACGGTCAGGCCGTTCGGGAGCGCTTCTTTCCTGATCGTGTTGGGTTCGCCCATCCGCCTCGGGTCCTCGGAAAAACTTGTAGCACAACCGCGCCGGATTTGCACCCGCCGTTGCCCTCCCCTAGTGCCGTTCCAACTATCTGGAGCTAATTCGCCCGATTGAACAAGTCACGTTGGGCTGTTCTGGGCTACTGTGCTTTTTGGGCGAAGCGAGTTGGAACGGTACTAGAATGAAGGCTTGCGGGTTTCCTTCGAGGCTTCCCGCGTACCCATGCCCACCGAACTCCTCGGCCTGACGCTGGAGGAGCTGCGCCGCCTGGCGGGCGCGTGGGGCGAGCCCGCCTATCGCGGCCAGCAGCTCTTCCACGCCCTTTACGCCGAGCGCCGTTTCGCCTTCGCGCGCATGACGAATCTCTCCCGCTCCTTGCGCGAGCGCCTGGAGCGCGACGCCGGCATCACTCTGCCGGCCGTCCAGCAGCGGTACACGAGCGCCGACGGCACCGTGCGCTACCTGCTGCGGCTGGCTGACGGCCGCGCCATCGAAACCGTCTGGATGCCAGAGGCGCGCCGGCAGACGCTCTGCCTTTCGACCCAGGCCGGCTGCGCCGTGGACTGCCACTTCTGCGCCACCGCCCAGCTCGGCCTGCTGCGCAACCTGACGGCGGGGGAAATCGCCGGCCAGACGCTCGTTGTGCTGGCCGACCAGCCGCGGCAGCGGCCCACGACCAACATCGTCTTGATGGGCCAGGGCGAGCCGCTGCTTAACTACGAGGCCACGCTCAAAGCTGTCCAACTGTTCGCCGACCCGAAGGGGATGGCGATTCCGCTGCTGAAGATCACGCTCTCGACCTCCGGCATCGTCCCCGGCATCCGCCGCCTGGCTGCCGAAAAGCGCCGGCCGAAGCTTGCCGTCTCGCTCAACGCCACGACCGACGCGCAGCGCGACGCTCTCATGCCCATCAACTGCAAGTACCCGCTCGCAGAACTCTTCGACGCCTGCCGCCGCTACCCGTTGCGGGCGCGCGAGCGGCTGACTTTCGAGTACGTGCTGCTGGGCGGGGTGAACGACACGGCCGAGGACGCCCGCCGGCTGGTCAGGCTGACGCGCGGGCTGCGCGCGAAGGTGAACCTCATTCCTTGGAACGCCGTGGCCGCGCTGGCGTATCGCGCTCCGACCGACGACGCCGTCGAATCCTTCCAGCAGATTCTTCGCCGCGGCGGGCGGCTGGCCTTCATCCGCCGCTCGCGCGGGCAGGACGTGGCCGCCGCCTGCGGCCAACTGGCCTCGCTGGACTCTTCGGCTCCCCCGGCGACCTGACCCTCTGCCCACCCGAGCCCCCCACCCGGGTGACGGGAGGGTTTGCCCCATTCACCTCCGGCGGCGCCCCTTTGGCCCCTGAATCCGGGGGGTTGGCACAAAACGGTTGACACCCCTGTCCCCGGGTCTTACACTCTGGCGTACAATTGGGCCTGGGGTTCTTGCCTGCGCAGGGGCGGGCGAATTTTGCGGATTCTCTTTTACGTTCCCGACAACGCGATTACCCGCAGCTTCATGCCCACGCTGTGGCCGCATCTATTGAAAGCTCTCACTCCGCCCGGCCATGAGGTCATCACCGTAGACGGCAATGCGGTCCGGCTGCGGCCCGACGAGCTCGCCGACTACGTGCGCCGGGAGCGGGTGGACCTGGTGGGCATCGGCGGCATGACCCGCACCATCCACCGCTCTTACGCCGTGGCCGACAGCCTGCGCGCCCAGGGCGTGCCGGTGGTGATGGGCGGGCCGCACGTCAGCGAGGAGGCGGACGAAGCCCTGGAGCACGCCGACGCCGTCGCCTGCGGAGAAGCCGACGATCTCTGGCCGCAGATGCTGGCCGACTTCGAAGGCGGGCGCCTGCAAAAGGTCTACCGCACCGAGGAAAAACCCAGCCTGGAGAACTACCCCCTCATCAACTGGCAGGGGATGGACTTTAAGCAATTCACGCTGCTGCCGCGCTGGACCTACCGCCTGCTGCGCGCGGCCGGCTACGAGCGCTTCGACATCAACGCCACTCCCCTGGAGACCGGCCGCGGCTGCCCCTACCGCTGCGACTTCTGCACCGTCAGCCCCTTCTTCGGCGAGAAGGTCCGCTTCCGCACCAATGAAAGCGTGGTCGAGGAGCTGCGGATGCTGCAGCGCCTGGGGCGCACCTTCGTCTTTTTTGTGGACGACAACTTCGCCATCAACCCGCCGCGCACCAAGTCGCTCCTGCGCGCCATGCTTGACGCGGGCGTGCGCATCCCCTGGGCCGCGCAGATTTCCATGAACCTGCTGCGCGACCCGGAGCTGCTCGACCTGATGAAACGCTCCGGCTGCATCGGCGTCTTCATCGGCCTGGAGTCGGTGCTGCCGGAAAGCCTGGCCCAGGTGAGCAAGAGCTTCAACAAGCCCGAGGAGTATGCCCACATCATCGCCGAGCTTCATCGCCGCGGCATCTACTCGATTACCGCTTTTATCTTCGGCATCGACGCCGACCGGCCCGGCGTGGCCGGGAAGACTTGGGACGTCCTGCGCGGCTGGACGCCGGGCTTCTTCCCCGTCTTCAGCCAGCTCACCCCGCTCCCCGGCACGCCGCTTTTCAAGAAGCTACTGCAAGAGAACCGCCTGGAGCAGCGCCACTGGCTCAACTACCGCCCCTACGGCGCCGCCTTCCGGCCCAAGCAGATGACCCCGGCGGAGCTCGAAGGCGAAATCCGGGCGGCCTGGAAGTTGGCCTACAGCAGTACGAGCGTCTTCGAGCGCATGCGCCGCCTGCGCGGGCGTCGCTGGACTCACAAGCTCGTCTATCTCTTCGCCACCCTGGTCTTCCGCAGCGTCTATTTCCGCCAGTTGACCGCCCGCGCCTGGCTGCGCGCCGTCTGGGGTTACCGCCGCTCCCTCTGGGAAGTGTTGGCCGGGCGGCCCTCCGAGGCTGAAACTCCCACCTCCGAGCCGGACCTGGCCGCCGCCGACTAACCTGGTCGGAAGCATTCCTGGGCAACCCGCCGGTGCTAAGGCACGACCGGTCCCCGAGCGGTGCCGAACCGGTCGGCCGGCTGCCCTTCCTGGCTTAGGAGAACCGTGGCCAAGAGTTACGAGACCTTTCAAAAGCGGCAGCGGGAAAGGGCCCGGCAGGAAAAAGCCCGTTTGAAGCGGGAAAGCCGCGAACAGAAACGCCGCGAGAAAAAAGAGTCGCCGACTCCCGCCCCTGGGAACCCGCCGGCGGAGAGTTAGCGCATCCCTTCAGGAGCGCTTGCGGGGCGTGCGACGCTCCAAGTAATCGTGAATATCAGTCGCCTCGATCTTGAGCTGCCGCAGGGCTGGCGTCTCGGTGGTCTCGGCAGCGAGTTCGCGCTTCAATCGCAGGAAGCAGATCTCCGGCCCTTGCTGGTACTTCAAGGTGGTGGAGCGGAACGCTTCCGCCTTTACCTGCACCGCGAAGGCTCGGTGCTCCTCCAGAGAGTCAATCACATGAAAGTCATAGACGCGTGCGGTGGCGGTGACACGGAAGCCCACGTACTGGATGTTCACAGGGAATCCTTTCTTGCTCCCGTGCAGTATGCGCCCTCCCGGCCCCAATAGCCAGCCCGGACTAAGAGGAATCTCAGCGCTGGACGATTCCCACGACTCCCATCATCCTGCCTGTCTTTCCGCGCTCCGCACGATGTGAAAAGAACAGGTCCGTCCGGCAGGCGGTGCAGTCGGGCGAGGCCCAGATACTCTTGGCTTTCAGACCCGCTTCAACCAACTGGCGCCGGTTGGCTTCGACCAGGTCGAGAAAGAACTTCTCTCCATAGGGTGAAGTGACCGCCGGGCGGGGCCGCGGCAGCCCGGGCGCCGGGTCCATCAACGGTTGCTGCCAATGCACCTGGCTGGGCGAGGGGGCAATCCGCAAGATGAGTTTGTCCCAGTAGGCGAACTTGGCCTCAAAGCCTTCCACCACTTCGCGGCCGACTTCGTAGCAGCAGCGGTGAATGCCGGGGCCGAAGGCCGCGAGCATCCTTTTGGGGCGGCAGCCGAACTCCTGCCGCATCCGGCCGACAGTTTTCGCCACGATGCCGGCGAGCGTGCCGCGCCAGCCGGCGTGCACAGCGGCCACGACGCGCCGCGCCGGATCGGCTATCAGAATGGGCAAGCAGTCGGCCACCTGCACAGCCAGCAGCAGGCCCGGCCGGTCAGTGAGGAGCGCGTCGCCGGTGAACTTGGCGGCGCCGTCGCGCTCGCGGCTCGGCCGTCCCAGGCCGTCTGACCCCTCTAGGGGAAGAACGCGGATGAGGTCGGTGTGGCGTTGGCGCAGGGTGACGAGCTGCCAGGGTCGCCGGGCAGTGAGCGCGCCGAGCAGCGCCCGCCGGTGGCGCACGACCGCGGCGGGAGACTTCGCGACCGAGTAGTTCAGGTTGAACGCGCCCGGAGCGCGGGTCGAGAACCCATGCGCCAGCCAGCACAGGCGGGCGAGGTTCGGCGCCCGCAACAGCTTGATTCTTGTCGTAGGCATCGCCGCCGGCTCCGATGATACACTGGTCGCCGGCCACCGAATATGATCGTCGGCACGGGCATCGACATCGCCGAACCCGCCCGCGTGCGGGCGGCGGCGGAGCGCTACGGGCGGCGTTTCCTCGAGCGGGTGTTCACGGAGAAAGAAATCGCCTACTGCGAGCGCAAGCGCAACAAGTGGGAGCGCTACGCCGCGCGCTTCGCCGCCAAGGAAGCGGCCATGAAGGCGCTCGGCACGGGCTGGCGCCGCGGGGTGCGCTGGCGGGACTTCGAGGTGACGAACCTGCCGGGCGGCCGGCCGACGCTCGCGCTCTCCGGCCAGGCCGGAAAATTCGGCCGCCGCCAGGGCGTGCGCCGCATCGCCCTCTCCCTCACCCACGCCGAGCAGTTCGTCCTCGCCCAGGTCATCTTCGAAAAGTAATCCCCGGTCGGAAAAAACTGGAACTGGCTGCCAGGTTGGCTCGTACTGCTCTAGTGAACGAAGCAGGTGTGGCACCGGCCTCTGGCCGGTGAGAAGAAAAGGACACAGGCGGGACGCCTGTGCCACAAGGTTGGAACGAGAGGAAGACGCCCGGGGGAGGAAGCCCCTGCTAACCCTCCTCCCGCAGAGGCGTCTAACCGGGTGACCACGGTTTTGGTGGTTGTGGCGCCGCTAAGCTGCGGGCACGCCCCAAGGCCCAACTGGGGCGCAGCGGCGCAACACGACCATCAGAGGGAAGGCGGGCCGGGTTGACGCTCCCGTTACCGGCCCGCTTTCCCTGACCTTACTCCTCCACGTCCATCTCGGTCTTTTCCAGCCCGGGCGGGAGCGTGAAGAGACCTGGCTCGAGCGCGCGGCGCTCGGCCTTGGTGACCTTCTCTTCCGCCACCGCCTGGCCGCCGTCGTAGGCGAGCGAACGCACGGGGAAGCCTTCGATGTGGCGGCTGGCCGGCACCAAGCCGGCGCCGCCGGGGGCCGACTGGCCCAGGGGCGCGAGGAAGCGCCCCAGGGCCTGGAAGGTTTTGTACTCGGCCTCGGCAAGCTGAAGCTGGTCGGGCGAGGCAGTCCAGACTTCGCCGCTGCGCTTGCCCCCCGCGAGCTGCTCGTAGTGGATGCAGGTGAAGGAGCCGATCTTCTCCCCGCGGCCCATCTCGCGCACGGTCATATCGGAGGCGCCGCCCATCTGCTGCTTCATCATCTCTTCGATCATTTTCCGCCGCTCGGGAGGCATCTGGGCGAGCTGGGCTTCCATCGTCTTGCGGGCTTCGTCCATGCGCTTCTTCATGTCGGCCATCTTGGCGGCGGTCATCTCGTAGTAGGTGCCGGCGACGCGGTCGATGACCCACAGCACCTGCTTCGACTCGTCGAAGATGGTGATGGTGTGCTCGCCCTCGGCGCTCCGCACCTCAATGCGGAGCCGCCCGGCGTCGATGTACATGGTTGTCTGCACCAGGGGAGTCTCGCCGCCTGGTTCGCGCTGCTCCTGCTGGATGACCACGCCGGCCGCGGCGGGAAGGCTCGCCAGCGCCAGCGCACACGCCAGCGCCACACTGCTCTTCGGGATTTTCATCGGTTGGACTCCTTCGCCAGCCCTGGGCCGGCCCGGAAAGAATCCTACGCGGTTTGGCGGACAGGGGTCAATGGGGCGGGCTCCGCAGCACCGCCGCGCAGAAAACGAGCGTCAGCGGCGCCAGTCGCGAGCCGCGGTTGCGAGAAAAACCTACAGCGCGGCGGCCCCGGCCGTGCGCCGCTGCTGGTAGCACTCGCGGCAGTAGACGGGCCGCCCCTGGGTAGGCTTGAAGGGAACGGTGGTCTCTTTACCGCACTGCGAGCAAATGGTGACGGTCTCTACCCGCTGGTAGGAACCGCCTGCGCCCAGAGCCTGATTGCGCTTGGCCTTACAGGGTTTGCAGCGCCGGGGTTCGTGCTTGAAGCCCTTGTCGGCGAAAAACATCTGCTCGCCGGCCGTCCACACGAACTCGGCACTGCAGTCCACACAAACGAGCACCTTGTCCTGGAACTCCATCCCTGACTCCCCACGCAGGCGCGCTCCGCTGGACTTCCCCCGCTCCCGACTCCCCGGAAGACCGCCGGAGGGGTCTAGCTGAGTTCGCGCCTCTTCTTTTTCCGTGCCCTCTTGCGCGCCAGAGCTTGCTTGATCCGGCGCCGCTCCCCGGGTTTCAAGTAGTAGGAGTGTTTCTTGATCTCCTTGATGATGTCTTCC
>MEKM01000034.1:9883-11757 GCA_001766965.1 Acidobacteria bacterium RIFCSPHIGHO2_01_FULL_67_28
CTAGGCAGGTTGTAGACTGCGAAAGCCCGTAACAATTATCGGAAAGCCTGCCGCCAGTCAAGAAGTTTCTCGCCACCCGGCCCCGGGCGGGCTGGCAGGCGATTTTTCCCTTTCTTCGCCCTGCGCCTTGCTATAATCCGGCTTCCGGCCGCCGCATGATGCCTGCCGCCGCAGAGTTTACCCCGAGCCTCGCGGCGCGAGGCGAGGGGGCGGCCCTAGACCCTGCCCGAGGGGAGCGCCCATGAACGACGACCAGGAGAAACTCCCCCTCTCCGACTACTACGAGCTGCTGGAAGCCCGTACCTACGTCCGCACGCCCAAGCGCTGGGTGGCCCTCTGCGCCCTCAAGAGCAAATTCGGCAAGGAGTTGAAGCTCTACGAGTGGAACTGGCGGGGCGAGGGCAAGGGCTGGAAGGTAGCCCTGGCCAATATGAACATCGCCGGCATCAACCTGAAGCGGGTGGCCGCCGACGCCGAGCAGCTCTCCGCTCGGCACGAGATTCCCTTGAAGTGGACTTAGACATGCTTGCAGCGCTCTCTTTGAGAGGCTTGCGTGGTGGCTGGCCGGTTGTAGCTTGTGCCATGCTCGTTTCCACTCCGGGCTACGCTCAAGCGGCCCGCACACTCGCGACCTCCGTGCTCCTCAAGGAACCTCAAACCAACGCTGCTGTTGTGGCGGAGGTGCCCGCGGGGATGGAACTGAAGCTGGAGTGGGATAAGGCGGTCTGGGTTGATCTTCTCAAGCACGCGCAACAATACATGGCTCCACCGTTCCCATTCGTTTTTCAGGAGAACGTGAAGGTGTGGGCGCTTCTGCCAAGCAAGGAAAGCGACGGGAAACTGTGGTTGCGAGTTCTCGCGCCCAACAAGAAGAAAGCCTGGATTCGGCAAGAGGACGTGGCGCTAGTTCCTGGAAGCGAGCTGACTTTCTCCGAGCCTGTGCCAGTACTGATTCCTGTGCGCAAGGAACAAATACTCATTCTCCGCGAGGGGAGGCCAGCAGATGTACATGAGCTCATGTTCCAAAACTGGAAGTCGAGAGCCATCGTTAGGTTGTTCCTGATAGTTGACCCGCAGGGCGAGACGAAAGCGGTGGGTTTGGTTCAGTCCTCCGGGATTGATCTCCTCGATCGCATGGTGGCCCATTCGGCGGGAGATTTCCGATTTGCGCCGTTCTTCTATGAAGGGAAACCTATATCTGTGATTCTTGTATTGCATTTTGAATACTCCGGCGGAAGCTGAAGAGAGGAGAAACCTGTGAAGATTATTGACGTGCGTGCGAGAGAGATCCTCGACTCCCGGGGGAACCCCACGGTGGAAGCCGACGTGCGCCTGGAAGGCGGCGCCTGGGGCCGCGCCGCCGTGCCCTCGGGAGCTTCGACCGGCGAGCATGAGGCGCTCGAGCTGCGCGATGGCGAGAAAGGCCGCTACCTGGGCAAAGGCGTGCGCAAGGCGGTCGAGAACGCCAACACCCTCATCGCGCCGAAAGTGAAAGGGCGCGACGCCGCCGACCAGGCCGGGCTCGACCGGTTCCTGTGCGAGCTTGACGGCACGCCGACGAAGTCGAAGCTCGGCGCCAACGCCATCCTCGCCGTCTCGATGGCGGCGGCGCGCGCGGCCGCAGCGGCCAAGGGCGTGCCGCTCTACAAGTATCTCGCGCGCCTGCCCGCCGAAGCCTCGGCAAAGGCGGGCGACGGTAACCTCCTGCCTGTGCCGATGATGAACATCATCAACGGCGGCGCCCACGCCGACAACAGCGTGGACTTCCAGGAGTTCATGGTCTTTCCGCTCGGGGCTTCCTCCTTTACAGAAGCCATCCGCTGGGGCGTCGAGACCTTTCACAACCTGAAGAGCGTCTTGAAGAAGCGCGGCTA
>MEKM01000035.1:0-466 GCA_001766965.1 Acidobacteria bacterium RIFCSPHIGHO2_01_FULL_67_28
CGCCCGCCCCATCAGGACGAAAGGCAAGTAGTGGTCGGGCCCGAGCAAGGCGTGGAGGAAACCGATGCCGGCCGCGGTCGCCGCCAGCAGTGCCAGCTCGTGACTCATGGCCGGCCTAGGAGGCCACTTTTTCCGACACTACTTTGGCTTGCAGGAAGAGCAGCAGGTAGTCGCGCCCGCCGGTTTTCGAGTCGGTGCCCGACATGTTGAAGCCGCCGAAGGGATGCGCGCCCACCAGCGCCCCGGTGCACTTGCGGTTGAAGTAGAGGTTGCCGACGTGGAACTGCTCGGCGGCTTTCTGGAGCTTGGCCGGGTTCTTCGAGTAGACGGCGCCGGTGAGCCCGAACTCGGTGTTGTTGGCGATGGCGAGGGCGTCGTCATAGTCCTTCGCCGGGATGACGGCCAGCACCGGCCCGAAGATTTCCTCCTGGGCAAGACGCGCCTGGGGCGAGACGTCGGCGATGAC
>MEKM01000035.1:599-1711 GCA_001766965.1 Acidobacteria bacterium RIFCSPHIGHO2_01_FULL_67_28
TTCTTGGGGTCTTCGGCGGGGCCGACGGTGATCTTCTTGACGCGCGCCTCGAGCTTCTTGAGGAACTCCGCGTAGATGTCCTTGACCACGATGGCGCGCGAGCAGGCCGAGCACTTCTGTCCCTGGAAGCCGAAGGCGGAGACGGCGACGCCTTCGACGGCGGCGTCGAGGTCGGCTTCGTTGTCCACCACGATGGCGTCCTTGCCGCCCATCTCCAGCACGGCGCGGCGCACCCAGCGCAGCCCCGGCTGCGGCTTGGCGGTGAACTCCGAGATGCGCAGCCCGATCTCCTTCGAGCCGGTGAAGGCGATGAAGCGGGTCTTGGGATGGACGACGTAGCTGTCGCCCACCGCGCTGCCGCGTCCGGGGACGAAGTTCACCACCCCCGGCGGCAGGCCGGCTTCCTCCAGGATGTCGACGAACTTGGCGGCGATGGCCGGCGAATCGCTCGAGGGCTTCAAGACCACGGTGTTGCCGGTGACGAAGGCCGCCGTCGTCATCCCCACCATGATGGCGGCGGGAAAGTTCCACGGCGGAATCACCGCGCCCACCCCCAGCGGGATGTACTGCAGGTAGTTCTTCTCGCCCTTCACCGGCGTCAGCGGCTGCGGCGGGCCCAGGCGCAGCATCTCGCGCCCGTAGAATTCGCAGAAGTCGATGGATTCGGCCGTGTCGGCGTCGGCCTCGGGCCAGGTCTTGCCGACTTCGTAGACCAGCCAGGCGTTGAGCTCGAACTTGCGCCGGCGCATCAGCTCGCCGGCGCGGAAGAGGTACTCGGCCCGCTGGTCGAACTTGACCCGCTTCCAGCTCTCGAAAGTACGGTCGGCCACCTCAATGGCCTTCTCGACCAGCGCCGCGGTGGCGCCGTGGAAGACGCCCACCACCTGTTCGGGACGCGAAGGGTTGGTCGAGGTAATGCGCTGGTCGGTGCGGAGGCGCTCGGCGCCGATGCGCAGCTCGTACTCGCGCCCGAGCTCCCCGGCCACCTTCTTCAGCGCCGCTTCCATGCGCTGGCGGTTGGCGGGCACGGCGAAATCGGTGAAGGGCTCGTTTACGAAATCGCCCACGGGCGTCTTTACTTCCAGCGCTTGTCCGGACATGTGAACACTCTC
>MEKM01000035.1:1724-2036 GCA_001766965.1 Acidobacteria bacterium RIFCSPHIGHO2_01_FULL_67_28
CATGTGAACACTCTCCTGGGGGCTCGCCCCGTTCCAAAGCCCGTGGCGTGGTCTTGCAAAGTCGCGGTCGCCGCACAGGCTTTGGAACGGGGCACGCGGCAGAGATTCATCATACAACAGGTTTGGCTTTTTGCGCCGGAGAATGGTAGAGAAGTGGCGATGGCGAAGACCTACGACGCCGTGGTGGTCGGCGGCGGACACAACGGCCTGGTCACGGCCGCCTACCTCGCCCGCGCCGGGCGGCGGGTGCTGGTGGTCGAGCGCCGGCCGGTCCTCGGCGGCGCCTGCGTCACCGAAGAAATCTGGCCGGGC
>MEKM01000035.1:2050-2297 GCA_001766965.1 Acidobacteria bacterium RIFCSPHIGHO2_01_FULL_67_28
CGTCACCGAAGAAATCTGGCCGGGCTACAAGGTTTCGACCGCCGCCTACCTGTGCAGCCTGCTCCAGGAGCGCATCATCCGCGAATTGGAGCTCGAGCGCTTCGGCTACCGCATCCTCCCCAAAGACCCGGCCTTCTTCACGCCGTTTCCCGACGGCCGCCACCTCATCATGTGGGCCGATCAGAAAAAAACCTGCGAGGAGATCGCCAAGTTCTCGAAGCGCGACGCCGCCCGCTACCCCGAGTAC
>MEKM01000035.1:2334-6266 GCA_001766965.1 Acidobacteria bacterium RIFCSPHIGHO2_01_FULL_67_28
CGCTGCTCCTGACCCCGCCGCCCGACTTGATGCGCAAGCGCCCGCGCGACCTCTGGGAGGCGGCGCGGCTGGCCTGGAAGATGCTGAAGCTCCCCGAGCGCGAAGTGGTCGGCCACCTGAAGATCCTGACGCAGAGCGTCGCCGACTTCCTCGAGCCGTGGTTCGAGTCCGAGGCGCTGCGGGTGACGCTCGCGACGGACGGCGTCATCGGCACCTTCGGCGGCCCGCGCTCGCCCGGCACGGCCTACATCCTGCTCCACCACTGCATGGGCTCGACGGGCGGCCACCGGGGCCTGTGGGGATTCGTCCAGGGCGGCATGGGCGGCGTCTCGCTGGCGCTCGCGGCGTCGGCGCGCGCCGCCGGAGCGGAGATTCGCACCGACGCTGACGTCGAGCGGATACTGGTGCGCGACGGGCGCGCCGAGGGCGTCGCGCTCAAGGGCGGGGAAGAAATCCGCGCGCGGCTCGTCGTCTCGAACGCCGACCCCAAGCGGACTTTCCTCGGGCTGGTCGGCGAGAAAAACCTTGACGCGGAGTTCGCCGAAGCGGTGCGCAACATCCGCATGAGCGGCTGCTCGATGAAAATCAACCTGGCGCTCGAGGGGCTCCCGCAGTTCAAGGGCTGGCCGGGCAACGGCGTGCAGCCGCCCCACCGCACGACGATGCACATCTGCCCCGACCTCGACTACGTCGAGCGCGCCTACGACGAGTCGAAGTACGGGCAGCCCTCGACCCGCCCGATGCTCGAGATGACGATCCCGACGACCTACGACCCGGCGCTGGCTCCACCCGGCAAGCACCTGATGAACATCTTCTTGCAATACACGCCCTACAAGCTGGCGGAGGGCAGTTGGGCGGCGGTGAAAGAAGCCTACGCCGACCGGGCGATGGACTTGATTGAAGAGTACGCGCCGGGCTTCAAGCGGCTGGTGCTCCACCGGCAGGTGCTCTCGCCCGTGGATTTGGAGGAGCGCTTCGGCCTGACCGGCGGCAACATCTTCCACGGCGACATGAGCGTGGACCAGCTGTTCTTCCTGCGGCCGGTGCCCGGCTGGGCGCGCTACCGCACGCCCATTCGCGGACTGTGGCTCTGCGGCTCGGGGACGCATCCGGGCGGCGGCGTCATGGGCGCTCCCGGCTTTAACGCCGCCCGCGAGATCCTGAAAGGGAGCAGGTCGGAATAGGCCATGTCGGGCAAACAGTCCTTCGTGCCTGGATTCATGAAAAAGGTTTTTATAGCCGTTTTCTTTGTTTGCGTGCCTCCCTGCTTTGGGCAGACGGGCCCCGAGACAACCCTATCGCGCGAGAAGATCGGCAACGTGCTGAGTTGCCTACAAGCGAAGCTCGGACCAATCGGACATGGCCCGCCCCGTGCGAGGCCACACTCCTTTGCCGTTCGATATTTCTACGGCATTCTCACGCCGGGCGAGGAACAATCAAACGAGCTGCAGTTGGTCGTGTATGGTCCCAAAGAAGCGTCAGCAACCCTCTACCGGGTGTACTTCAACGAAAAGGACGACAAAAAAGTGATCTTCATCGGTGAATGGGGCACACTCAAGAAAGAGGACGGGCAAATGGTTCCGGATGAAATACCGGGCGGAGTGGGTACGTATTATCAGATCAAGAAATTGCTCGGCGTAGTTTCACGCAACCCTGCGCTTACTATTCCGGATCGCTATGTGAAGCCAGGCACGGACGCTTGTGTGTACGAGCCTTAGTCGAAAGCAGTGAGGCGGTTTCTCCTCCAGGTGACGGTTTCCGGCCAAGACCTACTACGTAGAGCTGTACTCGTGTACCCCTGTTCTTCGTCTAGGCTCGGATGAGAAGCATTTTTCGGATTGGAAGCGGCGGCGGGGTGGTGTATAGATAGGGCTGCCGCGGTTGGGCCCAACGGTCCCCAAGAATCCTGCCTTGTTGCGAGGTGACGTGATGAGGTCTCGCTTCACTCGTTCTTTCCTGCTGGTGGCCCTGCTGATTTCGCTGGCTGTGCCCGCCTGGGCGCAGCTCCAGACGCCGGAGGAGTTCGCCGGCTTCCGGATGGGGACGGAAGGGAAGGTAGTGCGGTGGGAGAAGATTGTCGAGTATTTGCAAAAAGTGGACGCGGCGAGCGACCGCGTCGTGGTGCAGGAGCTCGGCAAGTCGACGCGCGGCAACCCGTTTGTGATGGTCATCATCTCCTCGCCGCGGAACCTGGCGCGCCTGGATGAAATCAAAGCCACGCAGCGGCGCCTGGCCTACCCCTACGACTTGAGCGACGAAGAAACGGCGCGCCTGGCGCAGAGTTCCCCGGCCGTCCTGCTCATCACCTGCAACATCCACTCGACCGAGATCGGCTCCTCGCAGATGGTGCTCGAGGCGGTGCATCGCCTGGCGACCGAGGATTCGCCCTGGGCGCGCAACGTGCTCGACAACGTCGTCTTCCTGCTCGTCCCCAGCTTCAACCCCGACGGGCAAATCATGGTGACCGACTGGTACAACCAGAACAAGGACACCGAGCACGCGCTGGCCTCGATGCCCTGGCTCTACCACTACTACACCGGGCACGACAACAACCGCGACGCCTTCATGCTGACGCAGGTCGAAAGCCGCCTGGTGACCAAGGTGCTCTACCAGGACTGGTTCCCGCAGGCCTACCTCGACGAGCACCAGATGGGCTTCACCGCCGCGCGCATCTTCGTCCCGCCCTTCCGCAACCCGCTCAACCCGAACGTCGACCCCATCGTCTGGGCGGAGAACGGTCTGCTCGGCTTCGCCATGTTCACGGCGCTGCACGAGGCGGGGCTCGAGGGCGTGACCTACGACCAGTACTACACCAGCTGGTGGCAGGGCGGCTTCCTGATGGAAGCCTGGTGGCACAACATGGTGGGGCTGCTGACCGAAGTGGCGAGCACGCGCATGGCGACCTCGACCGAGCAGGAGAAAGCGAAGCTGGGCGTGCCCGCCAAGGGCCCGGCGCCGACCTTCGACGAGCTCGCCGACCGGCTGGAGCGCGACCCGAAAGCGCCGCTGCCCGCGCCCCGCGACGTCATGCCGCGCAACAACTACCCGCGGCCGTGGCTGGGCGGGAAGTGGACGCTGCGCGACATCGTTGACTACGAGCTGGTCGCCACCTACTCGCTGCTCGACGCCATGGCGGCGAACCGCACGACGCTCATCCGCAACCAGGTCAGGATGGGCAAGAACGCCATCGAGGCGGGGAAGAAAGAAAACCCCTACGCCTGGGTCTTCTCGCCGGTTCAACACGACGACGGCGCGCTCTACCGGCTGCTCGAGGTGCTGCACTTCGCCGGCGTCGAGGTGCACCGCGCCGAGAAAGCCTTCAAGGCGGACGACAAGGACTACCCCGCGGGCAGCTACGTGATTCTGATGGCGCAGCCCTTCCGCGCCTACGCCAAAGACATGCTGGAAAACCAGAAGCACCCCGACCCGAAGGCGATGCCCGCGGGGGCGATGGCCGACCAGCCCTACGACGTCACCGCCTGGACGCTGCCCTTGCAGATGGGCGTCGAGGCCAAGGAAATAAAGAAAGCGTTTGAAGCCGACCTCACCAAGCTTGATTCGATCCCGCCGGCGAAAGGCGAGCTCGTCGCCGCCGCGCGCGGCGGGGCGCGCGCCTGGGTGGTCGCGCCGGGGCCGAACTCGAGCGCCATCCTGGCGAACCGGCTGCTGAAGGACGGCGCCGAAGTCTCCTGGCTGACCGCGAAGACGAAGGTGGGGAGCCGCGGCTGGGACTACCCGGCGGGGAGCCTCTACGTGCGCAACGTGGCCGCTGACAAGCTGCGCGCCCTGGTCGCGGAGTTCGGTCTCGGGGGCGAAGAGGCGACGCGGGCGGACGAGAGCGCGGTGCGCGGGAAACTCACCCGCCTGCGGGCGCCGCGCGTCGGGCTCTACCAGCCCTGGACGGCTTCGATGGACGAGGGCTGGACGCGCTG
>MEKM01000035.1:6336-11842 GCA_001766965.1 Acidobacteria bacterium RIFCSPHIGHO2_01_FULL_67_28
GAGAAGTTCGACGTCATCATCTTCCCCGGCGACCGCGACAAGAAAGCCATCGTCGAAGGCAACACCCGCAAGTGGACCCCGGAGCAGTACAAGGGCGGCATCGGCGAGGAGGGCGTGAAGGCGCTTGAGCAGTTCGTCCGCGGCGGCGGCACGCTGGTCCTGCTCGACGGGTCGGCGGAGCTGGCGCTCGAGTCCTGGGCGGTGCCGGTGAAGAACGTCCTGAAGGGCGTGAAGAGCGACGACTTCGCCTGCCCCGGCTCGCTGCTGAAGGTTCTCGTCGACACCAACCACCCGGTGGCCTACGGGATGCGCCCGGAGTCGTCGGCGATGTTCTCCGGCAGCCCGGCGTTCGATCTGGCGCCGGGGTTCAGCTACACCGACGTGAAAGTCATCGCGCGCTACCCGGCGACGAATCCCTTGCAGAGCGGCTGGATTCGCGGCGAGGAAAACCTGTTCAACCGCATCGCCGCCGCCGAAGTGCGCTACGACAAGGGCCGCATCATCCTCATCGGCTTCCGCGCGCAGTTCCGCGCCCAGCCGCACAACACCTTCAAGCTGCTGTTCAACGCGCTGCACTACGCGGCAGCGGGCAAACCATAAGAGACGAAACTCGAAAAGCGAAACTCGAAAATCGGGGAGGAGAGAACGATGAAAGCGATACGGCGATTGGCCTGGGTGTGGGTTGTCCTGCTGGCGGGCGCGGGGCTGGCCGGGGCGAACTCGATTGACAAGATCCTGACCTACAAGTCGGTGGGCGGCGTCGAGGCTTCGCCCGACGGCCGCTGGGTGGCGTTCACGGCCACGGCGGCCGACTTCGACGAGAACGCCATGAACTCCGACGTCTGGGTCATCGAGCTGCAGACGGGCCGAAGCTACCAGCTCACCCGCGGCGCCAAGCGCGACAACGACCCCAAGTGGTCGCCCGACGGCAGCCGCCTGGCCTTCCTCTCCGACCGCGGCGGCAAGGTCAACCTCTGGCTGATTTCGCCGGACGGGGGCGAAGCCGAGGCCGGCACCAAGTTTGAGAAGATGAGCATCGCGAGCTACGAGTGGCTGCCGGACGGGAGCGGCTTCGTCTTCACCGCCGCCGACCCGGCGACCCCCGAGGAAGAGAAGCGCAAGAAAGACAAGAACGACCCGATTCTCGTCGACAAGGAGTTCAAGTACGCGCGCCTCTACCAGTTCAAGCTGGGGGACAAAGAGCCGGCGAAGCTGACGAAGGAGGACTACCACGTCGCGAGCTTCAACGTATCACCCGACGGCAAGTGGGTGGCCTTCAGCGCCCAGCCCACGCCCAAGGTGCCCGACTTCCGCAAGTCGGACGTGAGGCTGCTCGAGCTTGCCACCGGAACGATCCGCAGCGTGGTGGCGCGGGCCGGCCAGGATGCCGCTCCGCGCTTCTCGCCCGACGGGCAGTGGATTGCCTTCGCCAGCTCCTCCGGGCGGGACGACTGGACGGGCAACTCGAACCTCTGGGTAGTGAAGCCGGACGGTAGCGGTCTGCGCAACCTCTCGGAGTCGTTCGATGAAAGCGTCGGCGGCTTCGGCGCCGGCGGCCACCTCTGGTCGGCCGACGGCCAGTGGATTTACTTCACCGCCGGCCAGGGCGTCTCCGACCGGCTCTTCCGGATTCAGGTGGCGAGCGGCAGGAGTGAGGCCGTGACCGACCACGACCGGATGAAGGTCTGCCACGACTACGACTTCGGCCCTAAGGGCTCCGTGCTCCTGGCCTTGAGCGACCCGCACGCGCCGGCCGAGGTGTACCGGCTCGACGCCAACGCCGGCCTGCGGAAGCTCACGAGCGTGAACGCCAGCTTCGAGAACACGGCGCCGACGACCGAGCTCCTGCGCTACCGCTCGCCCGACGGCTTCGACCTCGAAGGGCTGGTCGTCAAGCCGAGGAACTACGAGAAGGGCAAGCGCTACCCGCTGCTCGTCATCGTCCACGGCGGCCCGGCGGGCGTCTTCAACTACGCCTTCACGCCGCGCCGCGGCGCCTATCCCGTCCACGCCTTCGCCGAGCAGGGGTACGTCATTTTCCTGCCCAACCCGCGCGGCAGCGGCAACTACGGCGAGAAGTTCCGCCAGGCCAACATCAAGGACTGGGGCTACGGCGACTACCGCGACATCATGCAGGGCGTGGACGAGCTGATCAAACAGGGCGTGGCCGACCCAGAGCGCATGGGCGAGATGGGCTGGAGCTACGGCGGCTACATGACTTCGTGGATCGTTACGCAGACCGACCGCTTCAAGGCGGTCTCGATGGGCGCGGGCCTGTCGAACCTCATCAGCATGTACGGCGTCACCGACATCCCCGAGTTCAGCGAAGCCTACTTCGGCGGGCCGCCCTGGGAGGACATGCAGGGCTACCTGCGCTCTTCGGCCATGAACTTCGTCCAGAACGCCAAGACCCCCACGCTCATCCAGCACGGGCAGGAGGACCGCCGCGTGCCCATTTCGCAGGGGGAGGAGTTCTACCGGGCGCTCACGGCGCGGGGCGTGCCGGTGGAGATGGTCGTCTACCCGCGGCAGCCGCACGGCATCCAGGAGCCGCGGCTCATCAAGGACTCCCTCGAGCGCAACCTCGCCTGGTTCAACAAGTGGGTGCTCGGCCTCGAGCCCCCGGTGGAAAAGAAGGAAGAGAAGAAGCCCGAGGAGAAGAAAGACTAGCTCAGCCCACAGGCCCCGGCCTGTGGGCCCAGCGGCTGAGGCCACCGGGCTGAGCATCCTCTTAGTTGGTAGTGGGGCAGACATTCCTGTCTGCCATCCCTCGGCTTGCCTTTTGGTCGGCCGCAAGCTAGCCTCACGCACAACTTTCGGGCGTCCCTCGCCCTGCAGCCGCGGGGCTCGGGATAAAGGGGCGAGCCATGCCGGGATTCTTCCATTCGCCGCGCTATCCGCGTTTCTTGCTCGGGCTGTACGTCCTGTGGTTTCTCGCCTGGGCGTACCAGCCCTGGGTGTTCAGCGACTGGGTGCTCGAGCACTCGCTGACGGTGGTCTGGCTCGGCTTTCTTATCGCCACCCACCGGCGCTTTCCCTTTTCGAACATCTCCTACACGCTCATCTTCGTTCATTTGTGCCTGCACACCGTCGGGGCGCACTACACCTACGCGCTCGTGCCGTATAACGACTGGACGCAAGCCGCGTTCGGGTTCCGCCTGAACGACCTCCTGGGCTTCGAGCGCAACCACTACGACCGCCTGGTGCACTTCTCCTTCGGGCTGCTGCTGGCCTATCCCGTCCGGGAAGTCTTCCTGCGTGTCGCGGGCGCGAAGGGCTTCTGGGGCTACTACCTGCCGGTGGACCTGACGATGTCGTTCAGCATGCTCTACGAGCTCATCGAGTGGGCGGCGGCCGAACTTTTCGGCGGCGAATTGGGTCAGGCGTATCTCGGGTTGCAAGGCGACGTCTGGGACGCGCACAAAGACATGGCGCTGGCGACCTGCGGGGCGATTATTTCGATGAGCGTGGTGGCCTTCATCAACTGGAAGTTCAACAAGCAATTCGGCGAAGAGATGCGCCGGAGCCTGGCCATCAAGGGCGGCCCGCTCGGCGAGCGCAAGCTGGCGGAGATGATGAAAGAGAGGGACCAATAGGCAAGTTGGTTAGGGGAGAATGCAGATTCCTCGCTTCGCTCGGAATGACAGAACGCTCAGGCGGAGTAGCGGCGACGAAGCCGCCGTTGCTTCGTCGTCGGTTTTTCGAAAGCCGACGAGGAATGCTGGCCCCGCCGGGCGGGGCCAAAACTGCATTCCTCGCCGCTACTTTACAGAACGATGGGCGGCGAGGCGGGAGTGAAGAGCTGCTTGATGCGGGGCTGAAAGAGGTACCACACAATCAAGCCGTAGCCGATGCCGAGGAGCAACCCCAGGCCGGCGCTGCTCCAGTCGGAGCGCAGCAGGTCGATCACCAGCAGCGGGGTGAGGTAAAGAAGCCGCAGAATCGAGAGAACCAGCGTCACCCACCGCGCCCAGTTCTTCAGCTTCCACAGGCCGATCCCGAACCAGACGAAAAGCGCGGCGAAAACGAGCAAGACGCCGAGAAAGACGGGCAGGGCGCCCAACTCGTCCAATTTCGCCAGCATATCCAGAAGTTCGGCGCCCTCGGGGGGCAGGTCGGCGCCGAGGCCGCCCGCTTGCTCCGAGAGCGATTGCAGGAGCCAGAGCGTAGCGCCCACCAGGAGCAAGACGGCGGCCTCGAGCCACCAAATGACGGCGAGGATGGTGATGGCCAGCGGCCGCTTCATCGGGGGCGAAAGCTATCACGCCGCGGGGCGGCAGACAAGAATGTCTGCCCCACTGGAACTCTTGCTGGCGGGTATCGCCTCAAGACTCCTGCTGCGCCCCCAAGGCAGTGGGACAGACATTCCTGTCTGTCCCCGGCGGCGGAAGCCGCCGGGCTGAACAAGGGCGGAGCCTAGCCGACGCCGAAGGCTTCCTTCACATGCGGCCGCAGCAGATACCAGATGATCCAGGCGTAGATGAGCAGGAACACGAGGTTGAAGCCTGCGCTGATCATTTGGCCGGCCATGGCCGCGATGGCAACGCCTGCGAGCGCTCCCAGGGCCCCCAGGGCGCAGAGCACTATGGTGATGATGCGCGCCCAGTTCTTCAACTTCCACATGCCCCAGCCCAGGAGGATGGCGATGAGGGCGAAGATCAGCAAGATCACGCCCGCCACCACGCCCAGTCCCATCAGCATGCCCATGGCGCCGGCGCTGCCTTCTCCGCCGGCCTGGCCCATCATCCCGCCGAGAAGCCCCATGCCGAGCATGAAGCCCAGCGCGAGGAGGATGTAGAAGGCCGCGCCGATAAAGTTCAACACCGCGAGAATTGTGACCCCGGTAGGTCTGTCCATGTGTCACCTCCGCGCTTCCACGCGCCGAGTGGGTGAGTCGTTGCCTGCACCCTACGCCCGCGCGCGTCCCGCGTCAAGCGGCTCGCCGGTCCGAGGCGGGCTTGCCTTTCGGCGCGGCGCGGGCTAGTGTCCCGCTCAAGATGGGCGAGGGGTCGGGGCGGCTGCGGCACATCGACTGGATGCGCGGGCTCGCCTGCCTGACGATGTTCCAGACGCATTGCTACGATTCGTGGCTTGCGGCGGGCGAGCGCCAGGGCGCGTTCTATCGCGGCTCGCAGCTCGTCGGGACGCTGCCGGCGCCGCTTTTTCTTTTTCTTGCCGGAGTGTCGCTGGCGCTGGTGGTGGACCGGCTGGAAGAAAAGGGCGTGGCCGGCGCGGCGATTGCGAGCACCACGGCCCGCCGCGGGCTGGAGATTTTTCTCCTCGGCCTCGCCTTCCGCGTGCAGGAGTTTTTGCTCGGCTGGGGCTGGGCGCCGTGGACGGATTTGCTGCGCGTGGACATCCTGAACACCATCGGGCTGTCGCTGGTGGCAGCGAGCGTCGTGCCGCTCGCGGCGCGCGGACGCGCGCGGCAGATTTTTCTGGCGGCGGGGTTGGCGCTGGCGGTGGCGCTGGTGACGCCGCCGCTGTGGACGACCTGGAAGCCGGA
>MEKM01000036.1:0-429 GCA_001766965.1 Acidobacteria bacterium RIFCSPHIGHO2_01_FULL_67_28
TAGCCTAGGAAGAGGGTATTTCCATCCTGGAAACGGAGGCGCTCACATGCGCGAGAAAGGCAACCCGCTTTCCGTCGTTCTGGTCGGCATCTGCTTGCTTTTCCTTCTTGTTCTTTCCGGAGGCGCCCAGCGGCAGGCCAGCCAGCCGCAAGTCGGCCTCTACGTTCCCTATCGGTACGGCACGGCTAGCCGCCTGCTGCTGAACACGAGCAACGGCAAGCTCTGCTGGCCGGCGAATCTCTCCAAGCAGGCGCAGACCCTGGACGCCATTGAGATAAACACGCCGGTCTGCGGGACGGAATGAGGCGCGCCGGCTTGACCGTCGGCGGGCGGCGTTGCTATAAAGGAAGTCTCGCCGGTGGGCCGCTAGCTCAATTGGTAGAGCAGCAGACTCTTAATCTGCGGGTTCCAGGTTCGAGTCCTGGGCGG
>MEKM01000036.1:452-11886 GCA_001766965.1 Acidobacteria bacterium RIFCSPHIGHO2_01_FULL_67_28
GGTTCCAGGTTTCCCTCGGCTCCGCTCGGGATAAACTCGTCCTGGGCGGCTCACCACCGCCGCTTTTGCGGTTGAGCGGGTTCCAGTCCCGAGGCCGTCCAAAGGCGGAGCGGAGCCAGTCAGTATGACGGCAGAACTCATGACGCTGCAAGTTCAGAGTCGCCGACAATGGCGGGCGTGGCTGGCCAAGCACCACACGTCGAGTCCAGGGGTCTGGCTCGTGTTCTACAAGGCCCACACAGGGGTAAAGTCGATCCGCTACGAAGACACGGTTTGTGAGGCGCTATGCTTCGGATGGATCGACAGTCTTATCAAACGTCTCGATAACGACCGATATGCCCTCAAGGTCACGCCGCGACAGCCCACGAGCAAGTGGTCGAGCATCAATCGGAAACGGTGGGTGGAACTCAAGGCGGCCGGCCTGCTCACGCCGGCCGGTCTCACGGCGGCACCAACGAACAACACCTACGCGCCGCGACCGGTAATCCCAGACCTACCGGTCTACATCGCCAAAGCGCTGAAGGCAGATTCCAAAGCGTGGGAGTTCTTTCGGGAGCTGGCGCCCACCTACCGACGTGACTTCGTCGTTTGGATTCATACGGCTAAACGACCGGAAACGCGCGAAAGGCGCATTCGCGAATCGATCGCACTGCTGGCGGCGGGAAAAAAGCTTGGCTTGAAGTAGACGGAAGCCGGAAGGGTTCTCGGCGGTCATTCGGAATGAACCGACTCAGGCTGCTTGCCGTACGCCGTCAATACGCCTCAGCCATTCGCCAACCTGGTTCCAACTGGTGAAGGTTAGGCTCACCACCGGCGGGTGGCCCATGCTTGGCTCCCCTGGGCGCGATGATACCATCGCGGGAACATGGGTGCCCCACCCTTTGGGGTCCAAGGGTGGGACAGGGCAGCTCAAACGCTACCGGGACGCTTAGTGGCGGGGGCGCGGGGTGACGAGCTCGGGGTGCTCGCGGCGGAAGGATTCCGTGATGTGGCAGTTCCAGCAGACCGGCCAGTGGGTCGAGAAAACTTCGGGAAGTTTTTCCGCCGCCACCTGGGTCCACTGCACGGTGCGGCGCTCGGGGTCGAGCAGCGCCGGGCGATGGTCGTGCCAGTGGATTTCCCCGAACGCCTTGCCGCAGTAGGCGCACTTCTTGCCGGCGTACCAGGTGTTGACGATCTTCCAGACCGCGCAGGCTTCCGGGTCGGCCTCGACTTCGCGCAGGCAGTCCTGCCCGCAGCCTTCCCGCTCCGGCCAGCGCGAGCAGTCCTCCAGTCGCAGCTCCGGCAGCCCGACGAAGCGTCGCACCGCCAGCTCGGCCGCGGCCACTTTCACCGCTTCCGGCTTCTGCGTCTCCGGGCAGGTCACCAGCCGCTCGCCGCGGAGCTTCCAGTAGAACCGCGCGGCCACCACCAGCCGCCAGAGCAGAAACGCCGAGCCCGCTCCCGCCAGGACCAACAGCGTGATTTCAAGCCAGCTCATGACAACCTCCACCCATTCGAATGCACCCAAGTGGCCATTTTGTCAAGCGAGGCGAGCGTCGAGGTAACCCCCGGCTGGTGAATGGATTAGAGTCGGCGGCTGGCGGGGATCGTGGAGTTTGTGGCGCACGCCCCGCGGAGGAGTGGGTCAAATTGCACGGTCGCGCCGCTCTGCGGCGACCTGCAGAGACGGCTCCGGGGAGCGACTGTCCTGCTGTTCGCCGCGCAATGATCTCGGGGCGGGTAGTAGGTCCGTTCGGTTCATGTAGCGGCGGCCTGTGACCGCCGCCAAGGATCGCGACAACTTGCGGCGCTCATAGAGCGCCGCTACAGCGACTTGACGCATTATTTCGCGGCGGACATCTTGCCGCGCGACGAACTTTCTGATATCGTGCGCCCGCTCGGGCTCGATGAGTTGTTTCCTGGCGGCTCCTCTTTTCTAGCACACGTGCGCGCGGTTCGGGCCCGGCGAGCGCCGCGGGCGTCGGCGAGAGGGAATGGCGCAGGTCTTCCATCGCAGCACGAACACTATCTCGAAGGCGAGCATCTTCGGGTTTGTGTTCCTGCTGGGCGGGGCAGCCTGGGGGCTGCAGACGCTGAACCGCTCCGACTACATCACCCAGGCGAACGTCCCGCTCACCCAGCCCGTCCCCTTCAGCCACAAGCACCACGTCGGCGGCATGGGGATTGACTGCCGCTACTGCCACACCACGGTTGAAGAGAGCGCCTTCGCCGGTATCCCGCCCACCAAGACCTGCATGAACTGCCACGCGCAAATCTGGGCGGACTCGCCCACGCTCGAGCCGGTGCGCGAGAGCTTTCGGACTGACCGCTCGCTGGCCTGGGTCCGGGTGCACGACCTGCCCGACTTCGTCTTCTTCAACCACAGCATCCACGTGGCCAAGGGCATCGGCTGCTCCACCTGCCACGGGCGCATCGACCAGATGCCGCTCACCTGGCCGACCAGCTCCCTGCAAATGGAGTGGTGCCTCGACTGCCACCGCCAGCCGGAAAAGTACGTCCGGCCGCGCGAAGCGGTCTTCGACATGGCCTGGACGCCGCCGGCCGACCAGCTCGCGCAGGGTGAGAAGCTCGTGCGCGACTACAAGATCCGCCGCGTCACCTACTGTTCCGGATGCCACCGATGAGCGCCGCGCCCGACCGCCCGCCGCTCGACCTCGCCGCTGTGCGCGCCCGCCTGGCTGCGCGCCGCGGGCCCGACTACTGGCGCAGCCTCGAGGAGCTGGCCGAGGCGCCAGAATTCCAGGAAATGCTTCACCGCGAGTTTCCCGCCCAGGCCAGCGAGTTCACCGACCCCGCCGGGCGGCGGCGCTTCCTGAAGCTGATGGCGGCTTCGCTGGCGCTCGCGGGCTTGAGCGCCTGCACGCGCCAGCCGACGGAAGAAATCCTCCCCTACGTCCGCGCGCCGGAGGAGTTCATTCCCGGCAAGCCGCTCTACTACGCCACCGCCATGACGCTCGGCGGCTACGCCGCGGGGGTGCTGGTCGAGAGCCACCTGGGGCGGCCGACCAAGATCGAGGGCAACGAGCTGCACCCGGCCAGCCTCGGCTCGACCGACCTCTTCGCCCAGGCCTCCATCCTCGACCTCTACGACCCCGACCGCTCGCAGGTGGTGGTCGAAGCGGCGGGGCGCATCAGCACCTGGAGCGGGTTCCTGGCGGCGCTCAACCGCGCCCTGCTCGACCAGCGCACCCGCCGCGGGCGCGGTCTGCGCCTGCTGACGGAAACCGTGACTTCGCCGACGCTCGCCGCGCAGATCCGCGCGCTGCTCGCCGCCTACCCCGAGGCGCAGTGGTGCCAGTACGAACCGGTCAACCGCGACGCCGCGCGCGCCGGCGCGCGGCTGGCCTTTGGGACGGTCGTCGACACGCACTACCGCTTCGACAAAGCCGACGTCATCGTGAGCCTGGGCGCGGACTTTCTCACCTGCGGCGCCGCCGGCGTCCGCTCCGCCCGTGACTTCATCAACCGGCGCCGCGTGAGCCCCACAAACAGCCAGATGAACCGGCTCTACGTGGTCGAAGCTACACCCACGAACACCGGCGCCATGGCCGACCACCGCCTGCCGCTCGCGGCCAGCCGGATGGACGGCTTCGCGCTCGCGCTGGCGCACCGGCTGGGAGTTGCCGTGCAGGCAGGCTCAGTCGTGCTCTCCAAGAGGGAAACGAAGTGGCTTGAAGCCGTGGCGCGGGACCTCGAACGCCACCGCGGCCGCTCGGTGGTAGTGGCCGGCGATGAGCAGCCGGCGGCCGTGCACGCCCTGGCCCACGCCGCGAACCACGCGCTCGGCAACGCCGGCGCGACGGTCGTCCACACCGACCCGGTGGAAGCCAATCCGGTTGACCAAACCGAATCGCTGCGGGCGCTGGCGGCCGACATGGAGGCGGGGCGCGTCGAGTTGCTCATCATTGTCGGCGGCAACCCGGTCTACACCGCTCCGGCCGACCTCAACTTCGCCGAGCGCCTGGCTCGCGTGCCGCTCCGCGTCCACTGGGGCCTCTACGAGGACGAGACTTCCTACCTCTGCCACTGGCACCTGCCCGCCGCGCACACCCTTGAAGCCTGGGGCGACGCCCGCGCCTACGACGGCACCGTCACCATCCAGCAGCCGCTCATCGCCCCGCTCTACGGCGGCAGGTCGGCCCACGAGCTCCTGGCTACTGTCGCGGGCCAGACGGGCCGCTCGGGCTATGACGTCGTGCGCGGCTACTGGAAGACCCGCAGCGGGGCGAAAGATTTCGAAGCCTTCTGGCGGCGCGCGGTGCACGACGGCGTGGTGACGGGGACGGCGCTGGCGCCGCGCGCGGTCACACTTGCCCGTGACTTTGCCGCCCGCGTGCTCGTCTTCCGCCTAGAAGTGGGAGGGCCCGAGATCGTTTTCCGCGCCGACCCGAGCGTCTACGACGGCCGCTTCTCGAACAACGGCTGGTTGCAAGAGTTGCCCAAGGCGCAGACGCGCCTGACCTGGGACAACCCCTGCCTGGTCAGCCCGGCCACCGCCGAGCGGCTCGGCCTCGGCAACGAAGACCTCGTCGAGCTGCGCTACGCCGGGCGCACGGTGCGCGCCCCGGTGTGGATTTCCCCCGGGCACGCCGACGATTCCGTCACCGTTTTTCTCGGCTACGGCCGCGAGCGCGCCGGGCGCGTGGGCACGGGCGCCGGCTACAACGCTTACGCGCTGCGCACCACGGCAGCGCCCTGGTTCGGCGCCGGCCTGGAAGTGCGCAAGACCGGCGAGCGCTACCCGCTCGCCTGCACGCAGGAGCACCACAGCATGGAGGGGCGCCAGCTCGTGCGCGCCGCCACGCTCGAAGAGTTCCGCCACAACCCCGAGTTCGCCCACGAGATGGGCGAGCAGCCGCCGCCGGGACTGACCCTCTATCCGGAGCGGCAGTACACCGGTTACGCCTGGGGGATGGCGATTGACCTCAACGCCTGCACCGGCTGCAACGCCTGCATGGTGGCCTGCCAGGCGGAGAACAACGTCCCCATCGTCGGCAAGGAGCAGGTTGCGCGCGGGCGCGAGATGCACTGGCTGCGGATTGACCGCTACTACCAGGGCGGACTCGAGAACCCCGAGGTCTACCACCAGCCCGTCCCCTGCATGCACTGCGAGAACGCGCCCTGCGAGGTGGTCTGCCCGGTGGCCGCCACCGTGCACAGCGACGAAGGGCTGAACGACATGGTCTACAACCGCTGCGTGGGCACGCGCTACTGCTCGAACAACTGCCCCTACAAAGTCCGCCGCTTCAACTTCCTGCAATACGTCGACGAGGAGACGCCCAGCCTGAAGCTGCTGCGCAACCCCGACGTCACCGTGCGCTCGCGCGGGGTGATGGAGAAGTGCACCTACTGCGTGCAGCGCATCAACGCCGCCCGCATTACCGCCGAGAAGGAAAGCCGCGAGATCCGCGACGGCGAAATCGTCACCGCCTGCCAGGCCGTCTGCCCCGCCGGGGCCATCATCTTCGGCAACATCAATGACCCGAAGAGCCGCGTGGCGCAACTCAAGGCCGAGCCGCGTAATTACGGGCTGCTGGCCGAGCTGAATACCCGCCCGCGCACCACTTACCTGGCCAAGCTCCGGAACCCGAACCCGGAGCTCGAAGGAGAGCCGCGTGGCTGACGAGCGTCGCGAATCGAAGTACGCCCCCAGCCCGCCGCCCACGCCGGTGCTGGAGCCGGGGCACACCTTCGCCTCGGTCACCGACAAGATCAGCACCATCGTTCTGACCCGGCGGGTCACGACCGGGTGGCTCGTTGGCTTCGCCATCGCCTTCCTGCTGATGATGATGCTGTTCTACGCCCTGGCCATGCTGTTCCTGACCGGCATCGGCATCTGGGGCAACAACATCCCGGTGGCCTGGGCCTTCGACATCATCAACTTCGTCTGGTGGATCGGCATCGGGCACGCCGGGACGCTGATTTCGGCCATCCTGCTGCTGCTGCGCCAGCAGTGGCGCACCTCCATCAACCGCTTCGCCGAGGCGATGACCTTGTTCGCCGTGGCCTGCGCGGGCTTGTACCCGCTCATCCACGTGGGGCGGCCCTGGGTGGCCTACTGGCTGCTGCCCTATCCGAACACCATGGGCCTGCTGCCGCAGTTCCGCAGCCCGCTGATGTGGGACGTTTTCGCGGTCTCAACCTACGCCACCGTCTCGCTGATGTTCTGGTTCGTGGGGCTGATCCCCGACCTCGCCACCCTGCGCGACCGCGCCCAACACATTGTCCCGAAAACAATCTACGGCTTCCTGGCCATGGGCTGGCGCGGCTCGGCGCGCCACTGGCACCGCTACGAGACTGCCTACCTGCTGCTGGCGGGACTGGCGACGCCGCTCGTCGTCAGCGTGCACACGGTGGTGAGCTTCGACTTCGCCGTCAGCGTCCTGCCGGGCTGGAACGCCACCATCTTCCCGCCCTACTTCGTGGCCGGGGCCATCTATTCAGGCTTCGCCATGGTGATGACCTTGAGCATCCCCATCCGCAAGTTCTACGGGTTGGAAGACTTCATCACCATGCGGCATCTCGACAACATGGCCAAGGTGATGCTGGCCACCGGGCTCATCGTCGCCTACGGCTACATGATGGAAACCTTTATGGCCTGGTACAGCGGCAGCCCGGCGGAATGGTTCATGATCGTGAACCGCATGACCGGGCCTTACCGCTTCTGGTACTGGCTGCTGATCGCCTGCAACATCGTCATCCCGCAGCTGCTCTGGCTCGGCAAGGTGCGCGCTAAGGTCTTCCTGCTCTGGGTGATTTCGCTGGTGGTGAACGTGGGGATGTGGCTGGAGCGCTTCGTCATCATCGTCGTCAGCCTGCACCGCGACTACCTGCCTTCGTCCTGGGGAATGTACGCCCCCACCAAGTGGGACTGGGCCACCTACATCGGCTCCATCGGGCTGTTTCTGACGCTGCTCTTCCTCTTCATCCGCTTCCTGCCGCTCATCTCCATCTTCGAGATCCGCGCGCTGGTGAAGGAGACGGAAAAGCGATGAAGAGCCGCCCGCCCATTTACGGCCTGCTGGCGGAGTTCCACACGCCCGAGGAAGTGCTGGCCGCGGCCCACCGCACCACGGAGGCAGGGTACCAGCGCACCGACGCCTTCGCCCCCTATCCGGTCGAGGGCCTGGCCGAAGCGGTCGGGCATCACCACACCCGCCTGCCGGCGATTGTGCTCGGCGGGGGAATCATCGGCTGCCTGACCGGCTTCGGGCTGCAGTACTGGAGCTCGACCATCTACTACCCGTTCAATATCGGCGGGCGGCCGCTGAACAGCTGGCCGGCCTTCATCCCCATCACCTTCGAGATGACGGTGCTGGTGGCGGCCTTTGCGGCGGTGCTGGGCATGCTGGCGCTGAACGGGCTGCCCATGCCCTACCATCCGCTGTTCAACGTCGAGCAGTTCGCCCTGGCCTCACGCGACCGCTTTTTCCTGGTCATCGAGGCCACCGACCCGCTGTTCGAGAAAGAAAAGACCCGGCGGTTCCTGGAGAGCCTGAAGCCCCATGGGGTGTATGAAGTCGAACACTAAGAGCCAGCGCGGGCGCCGCGGGCTGGTGTGGCTGGCGCTGGCGGCGGTGGTGTGGCTGGCTGCCTGCCGGCAGGATATGTTCGACCAGCCGCGCACGCGGCCCTTGCGGCGGAGCGAGTTCTTCGGCGACGGGCGCTCGGCGCGGCCGCCGGTGGCGGGCAGCGTCGCCCGCGGGCAGCTCCACGACGACCCGCACCTCTACACCGGCCGCGTCAACGGCGCGCTGGTGACGACCTTCCCGTTCCCGGTGAGCCGTGAAGTCCTCGAGCGCGGGCACGAGCGCTACAACATCTTCTGCGCGCCGTGCCACGACCGCGTAGGGAACGGCAACGGGATGGTTGTGCGGCGCGGCTTTCGCGCGCCGCCGTCTTTCCACATCGACCGGCTGCGCGCGGCGCCGGCGGGGCACTACTTCGACGTCATCACGAACGGCTTCGGAGCCATGCCCGACTACGCCGCTCAGATCCCCGCGCACGACCGCTGGGCCATCATCGCCTACATCCGTGCCCTGCAGTTGAGCCAGCGGGCGGCCCCGGCCGACGTTCCCACCGACGTGCTCAAACAACTGCCCGAGGCTGCCCAATGAACGGCGCCGACACCTTGCGGCCGCAGCTCGAGCGCTGGCAGCGCCGCGCTCTTGTCGTGGGCGTGGTGAGCCTGGCGCTGTGCGCCGGCGGCGGCTGGATGTCGCGCGGGCAATTCTTCCAGTCCTACCTGCTCGGGTTCCTGTTCTGGGCGGGCCTGACGCTCGGCTGCTTCGCGCTGCTGCTGCTTCACCAGACCTTCGGGGCCGGCTGGGGGTTCGTGATGCAGCGCACGCTCGAGGCGGGGACGCGCGTGTTCCCGCTGCTGGCGGCGCTCTTCGTGCCGCTGCTCTTCGGCCTGCACGACCTCTACGAATGGACGCACGCGGAGGTCGTGGCCGGCGACCCGGTGCTCACGGAGAAGAGCGCTTACCTGAACGTGGGCTTCTTCACGGGCCGCGCCGCCTTCTATTTCCTGGCCTGGGCCGGTGCGGCCTACCTGCTGAACAAGTGGTCGCGGGAGCTCGACACGAGCGGCGACCCGCGGCTGGCGGGGCGGCTGCGCAATGCGGGCCCGCCCGGGCTGCTCCTCTACGGGCTGACGGCCACCTTCGCGGGCGTCGACTGGATAATGTCGCTCGAGCCGCACTGGTTCTCGACCATGTTCGGCCTGATTCTCATCGTCGGGCAGGTGTTGAGCACGCTGGCCTTCGTCGTCATCGTCGTCGGCCGCCTGGCCGAGCACCCGCCGCCCGATAAAGTCGCCCGGCCGCAGCACTTCCACGACTTCGGCAACCTGATGCTGGCCTTCACCATGATTTGGGCCTACCTCTCTTTTTCGCAGTTCCTCATCATCTGGGCGGGGAACCTGCCGGAGACCATCACCTGGTACCAGCACCGCAGCACAGGCGGCTGGCAGTGGCTGGCGCTGGGGCTGTTCCTCTTCAGCTTCGCGCTGCCGTTCGTGCTGCTGCTGTCGCGGCGGAGCAAGCGCCGGGCGGGGACGCTGGCGCTGGTGGGCGGGGTGGTGCTCGGGATGCGGCTGGTGGAGCACTTCTGGCTGGTGGCACCGACGTTTCGCCCCGGACTGACTGTGCACTGGATGGATTTGGCCGCTCCGATCGGAATCGGGGGTCTGTGGCTGGCCTTCTTTTTCTATCAGCTCAAAGGCCGGCCGACGCTGCCGCAGCTTGATCCGCGGCTGAAAGAGGCTTTCGCTGATGAAGGGCACTGAACACACCCACGGCGGGGGGTACGAGCAGCGGGACGTCAAGGTCAGCTTCTTGGCCTACGTCGTCGTGGGGTTGTTCCTGCTTATGCTGGCGGGGATGGGAGTGAGTTGGTGGTTCCAGAGCTGGACGGCGAGTGGGCGTCGCGCCCAAGACGTGCCGCTGCCGCCGGTGGCCGCGAGCCTGCCGGCGACGCCGCCCGAGCCGCGCCTGCAAGTGGCCCCGGCGACCGACCTGGCTCATATCCGGGCCGGGGAAGAGGCGTTGCTCGACCGCTACGAATGGATTGACCCGAAGAGCGGCCTGGTGCGGATTCCCATTGACCGCGCCATGGAACTCGTGGCGGTGCGCGGCCTGCCGACCCGCCCGCCGCCGTCGGGCGAGAAAGGGAAAGCAGGGCAATGAAGGGATCAAAAACGCGCGCGCAGACAGTCCGGGCGTGGGCGCTGGCCGCCTTGTGGCTGCTGGCCGGGAGCGCGCCGCTCGGAGCGCAGTCGGCCGCCGAGGTCATCCGCCAGGTGGCCTTCAAGCAGAGAATCAACCAGCCGCTGCCGCTCGAGTTGAAGTTCCGCGACGAAACCGGGCGGGCGGTGGCGCTGGGCGACTACTTCGGGCGGCGCCCGGTGGTGCTGGCGCTGGTCTATTACGAGTGCCCGATGCTCTGCAACTACGTCGAGAACGGGCTAGTGAAAGCCCTGCGGGCGCTCACCTTCGAGCCGGGCCGGGAGTTCGACGTGGTGATCGTGAGCTTCGCCCCCAACGAAACCCCGGCGCTCGCCGCCGCGAAGAAGGAGAGCGTCCTCAAGGAGTACGACCGGGCGCGCACGGCCGCCGGCTGGCACTTCCTGACCGGCGAGCCGGACGCCATCCGGCAGCTCACCGAGGCCGTGGGCTTCCGCTATCTCTACGACGAAAAGAGCCAGCAGTACGCGCACGCCAGCGGGCTGATGGTGGCGACGCCGGAAGGGAAGCTTTTCCGGTATTTCTACGGAATTGAATACGCGCCGCGCGACCTGCGCCTGGCGTTGGTGGAAGCCTCGGCCAACAAGCTGGGCACGCCGGTGGACCAGGTGCTGCTCTACTGCTTCCACTACGACCCGGAGACGGGCAAGTACGGCGTGCTCATCACCCGGGTCATCCGCCTGGCGGGCTCGGCGACGGCGCTGGCGCTGGCGGCGTTTCTCCTGGTGATGTTCCGGCGCGAGCGGCGGTTGAGTGCGGCCGCGGGCGGCGGAACCCGCAACACGGTGAGGACCTGACCGGTGGATACGCTTATTCATCTCGCGTTCTGGGCGATGCTCCAGCAAGGCGTGCCCATCGTCCCCGAGCGCGCCTCGAGCGTGGCCAAGCAGATCGACTACCTCTACTACTTCCTGACCGGGGTGACGCTGTTCTTCAGCGCGCTCATCTTCTCGCTGGTCTTCTACTTCGCCGTCCGCTACCGGCAGCGGCACCCGGACGAGCGCCCGCAGCCCATCCACGGCTCCCTGGGGTTGGAAGTGCTGTGGTCGGCGATACCGCTGGGGCTGACGATGGTGATGTTCTTCTGGGGCGCGCACCTTTTTTACATTGTGCGCACGCCGCCGAGCGACGCCACCCAGCTCTACGTCGTCGGCAAGCAGTGGATGTGGAAGATCCAGCACCCGGAGGGGCAGCGGGAAATCAACGCGCTGCACGTGCCCGTGGGCCGGCCCGTGAAGCTCACCATGACCTCGGAAGACGTCATCCACAGCTTCTACATCCCGGCCTTCCGCATCAAGATGGACGTGCTGCCCGGGCGCTACACCGAGCTGTGGTTCACCGCCACCAAGGCCGGCACCTATCACCTCTTCTGCGCCGAGTACTGCGGCGCCAAGCACTCGGGGATGATCGGCTGGGTGACGGTACTGGAGCCGGCCGACTACGAAGCGTGGTTGAGCGGGGCGCCGGCCGGCGAGTCGCTGGAACAGGCCGGGGCGCGGCTCTTCCGCCAGCACAACTGCCACACCTGTCACGAGGCCGGGCCCACCTCGCGCGGGCCGTCGCTCGGTGAAATCCTGGGCAAGCAGGTGCGCCTGGCCAGCGGCGAAACCGTGGTGGTGGACGAAGGCTACCTGCGCGAGTCCATCCTGCAGCCCAACGCCAAAGTGGTGGCCGGCTACGAGTCG
>MEKM01000037.1 GCA_001766965.1 Acidobacteria bacterium RIFCSPHIGHO2_01_FULL_67_28
GCCGAAGAAGTCCTTGCCGCCCTCGGTTAATCCCTATTCCGTCATCCCGAGCCCTTGATCCCCTTGGGGGCGAGGGATCTGCATTTGGAAAGCAAGGCCAAGGAAATGCAGATTCCTCGCTCCGCTCGGAATGACACCCTGGAGGGCCTAGAACTGGAAGCTGAAGCGGCCGTCCTTTTCTTCGACGAGCAGGTTGTCAAGCAGGCGGGCGCGGCCAATCCAGACGGCCAGCGGCACGAGCACCCGGCCGCGCACCTGGTCGACCGGCTGGAGCGTCTCGGCGTCCACCACGGCCACGTAGTCAATGCGCGCCTGCGGCTCCTGCGCGATGAGCCTGCGCATTGCCTCCGCGATGACGGCGGCGCGGCGCTCGCCACCCTGCATCAACTCGCGGGCGCGGCAGAGACTCTGGTAGAGCACGCGCGCGGCTTGGCGTTCATCGGGATTCAGGTAAGCATTGCGGGAGCTCATCGCCAGCCCGTCCGGCTCGCGCACGATGGGGCAGACGACGATCTCCACGGGCAGGTTCAGGTCGCGCACCAGCCGTGACACGACGGTACATTGCTGCCCATCCTTGCGCCCGAAGTAGGCGCGGTCAGGCTGCACGATGTTGAAGAGCTTGAGCACTACCGTGGCCACGCCGCGGAAGTGCCCTGGGCGGAACTGGCCTTCGAGCGGCGCGCCCACCGGCTCGACCGTGGCGTAAGTCTGGAAGCCCGCCGGGTAGATTTCTTCCACCGGCGGCGCGAAAAGAATGTCCACGCCTTCGCGGCGCAAGAGTTCGGAGTCGCGCTCGAAGTCGCGCGGGTAATTCAAGTAATCTTCGCTAGGGCCGAACTGGGCAGGGTTGACGAAGAGGGAGACGACGGTGACGTCGGTCTCCTGCTTCGCCCGCCGCACCAGCGCCAGGTGCCCCTCGTGCAGCGCCCCCATGGTGGGCACGAACCCGAGGCGCTTCCCCGCCCCGCGCAGGCCGGCGGCGGCCGTCTGCATCTCGGCCACCCTCGTCAGGGTCTTCATTTCCGGGCGTCGAGGTAGAGCAGGAAGTCCACCGGCGCCGGGGTGGCGCCGAGCTGCCGCAACTGGCTGGTCACCTGGCCGCGGTGGTAGCTCTGGTGGTTGAGGAGGTGATAGAGCAGGCGCCAGAGCGGGTAGGTCCAGGTCTCGCCCTTGAGGTTCGAGTAGGTCACGGGCCGGGCCAGCGCGTCGTCGGCCAGGCCGGCCACAAAGCCGCGGACGTCCCGCTCGATTTCGCTCCAGCGCCGCCCGAGCGCCTCCGGTGAGGGAAACTCCGCGTAGGCGGGGAAAGTCCGGGGCGAGCGCCCGCACCAGCGCTCGTGCCAGATCCACTCGACCAGCATCAGGTGGGCCAGGGTGTCGCGCAGCGAGGGGAAGCTCCCGCCGACCGCGCGAGTGAAGAGCTCCGGCGCGAGCGGCGCGCACGCCTCCAGTTGGCGGTCGCGCGTCCAGTAGTTGTAGTCGAAAAGCTGCTTGAAAGTTGTGAGCGGGATCATGGCGCCTCCTCCGCGCTGCTGTGTCGCTACCGCCGCGCTACCGTCGCGCGCGGGATTGCCACTGCTCGCGCACTTCGGCGGGTAGATGGGTGGTTTCGGCCTCGCCCGGGAAGGCGCCGCCCGTGACGTCGGCGACAAATCGGCCGATGGCCTGCTCGAGCAGGGGCCGCAGGTCGGCGTAGCGCCGGACAAACTTGGGATCGACGCCGAAACTCAAGCCGATGAGGTCGTGCCAGACCAGCACCTGGCCGTCGCAGGCCGGCCCGGCGCCGATGCCGATGGTGGGGATCTTGAGCTCGCGGGTGATGCGCTCCGCCACTTCGGCCGGGATGCTTTCGAGCACGAGCGAAAAGGCGCCGGCAGCCTCGACGGCGCGGGCGTCGCGCAGGAGCGCGTCGGCGGCCGCGAGCGTCTTCCCCTGCACCTTGAAGCCGCCCAGGGCGTGGACCGACTGCGGCGTCAGGCCGATGTGCGCCATCACGGGGATGTCGTTCTCGGCGAGGCGCGCAATCAGCTCGAGGCGCTTCTCGCCGCCTTCGATCTTGACGGCTTCGGCACCGGCTTCCTTGACGAAGCGGACGGCGTTGGCCACCGCGTCGTTCACACCGAGCTGGAAGCTGCCGAAGGGCATGTCGGCGACGAGCAGGGCGCGCGCGACGCCGCGCCGCACGGCGCGCGTGTGGTGGAGCATTTCTTCCATCGTCACCGGCAAGGTGTTCTCGTAGCCGAGCACCACCATGCCGAGCGAGTCGCCAACGAGACTGATGTCGACGCCGGCCGCGTCCAGCAGGCGCGCGGTGGGGTAGTCGTAGGCGGTCAGGCAGCTGATTTTTTCGCCGCGGGTTTTCTTGCTGATGATGTCCGGTACGGTGACCTTTTTCGCTCCGTTGTTCGCAGAGCCGGCCTGCCGTCCGGACCCTTGCGGGGTCGGATGGGTACTCATGTTGTCCTCCGGGTACAGCCCCTTTGCGGGGTGCCGTCCCTCGTGGTTATTAAACACCCCTACGCCGCCACTGGCAACAAGAAACAGGATGAATCACGCCGGGCCGAGGGGGAGGAAGTACTGGGTGCCCTTGACGGGCTCGGAGAGGCGCCGCAAAAGCTCGCGCAGGTCTTCGTGCCGCTCGACGAAGTCAATCTCGCTGGTGTTGATGACGAGCAGATCCGAGCCCGTGTAGCGCACGAAGAAGTGCTCGTAGGCTTCGACCACCGCCTCGAGGTAGGCGTCGGAAATTTCCCGCTCGCTGGCCGCCGCCGTCTTTTTCATCCGCTTGCGCAGCACCGCGGGCGTAGCCTGCAAGTAAATGACCAGGTCGGGCGTGCGCAGCTGCGGGCGGAAGTACTCGTAGTACTGCTCGTAGACTTTGAGCTCCTCGTCGGTCAGGGTGAGCGCGGCGAAGATGCGGTCTTTCTCGAACAGGTAATCGCAGAGCAGCGGCCGCGGGTCGTGCTCGAGCGCCAGGTCGTGCAGCTGCCGGAAGCGCATGAGCAGGAAGTGCATCTGGGCGCGGAAGGCCGCCCCGGGCTTTTCGGCGTAGAAGTCGCCGAGGTAGGGATTGTCGGTGCGGTCGGCGAGCAACCGCGCGTGCAGCCGGTCGGCCAGGATGCGCGCCAGGGTGGACTTCCCCACGCGAATCGGCCCCTCGATGGCCATGTAGCGCGGCGGCGCGAATTGAGGCTCGGCGGCCATAACCCCCGGAACTTTCCCCGACGTCGCCGCGATTATAGTCGGCGGAAGGACAGGCGGCAAACCCGACGTGGCCGGGCGCCGTCTAATCTACAGCCCTTCGGGCCGGTCGGGGTGGGAGGTGGCAATGACTCGACGTTGGTTCCTGGTGTTCTTCAGCCTGACGGCGCTTCTGGCCGGGACAGTCCCGAGCTCGCCGGGCCTGGTCGGAACAGCCCGCGCCAGCCGGCTCGATCCGCCGTGGCAAGTGCACGACCCCATCACGTACTCCAACCTAGCTTTGTTTCCGGTCACCGCGGCCAGCCAGCACGACGCGAGCGGTTACCTGACGCTCGACGAAGGCCTGCGCACGGGCGAGGTGGAAGTCACCGAGCTGGGCGCGGCGATGTTCCGCCGGCGGCCGGGCGGGCCGCCGCCCGACCAGGCCCAGGTCAACACCCTGGCGCTCCTCAACCACTCCAAGCGGCCGCTCATTCTGCTGGCGGGTGAAATCGTCACCGGCGGCAAGCAGGACCGCGTCATCTCGAAAGACCGCATCGTCGCCCCCGGCGGCGAGCTCCCGCTCGACGTCTTCTGCGTCGAGCCCGGCCGCTGGCGCGGCGCCTCGCAAGCTTTCGGCGCGCAAAGCCTGATGGCCGCGCCCAAGGTCCGCGAGAAGGCCGCCGTCGCCAAGAACCAGCAGGAAGTCTGGCAGGCGAACGACCAGGTGCGCTCGGGGGTGGCGGACAACCTGACCACCAACGCCGCCGGCGGGCGCGCCGCCGCCGAGCTGCGCGCCTCCTCGAGCTACGCCCAGCTTGAAAACTCCGAAGTCTTCAAGCGGCGCATTGACGACGCCAGCGGCGCGCTCCAGCGCGACTACGAGCGCGCCCTGCGCGGGGCCTTGCGCGGCAAGGATGTCGTCGGCGTCGTCGTCGCCATCAACGGCGAGGTGGTCTGGGCCGACGTCTTCGCCGACAGCGGCCTCTTCGCCCGCTACTGGCCCAAGCTCCTGCGCAGCTACGTGGTGGAGGCGATGAGCGGGCCGGTCATCGAGCACGCCGTGGCCCAGCGCCAGACCGCCGAGCAGTTCCTCTACCAGGCCGAAGGCAGGCAGATCATCGAGGTGGAACCCGGCGAGTACCGCCTGGTGCAGATCGACCACCCGCGCTACAGCGTCTTCCAGCTCGCCTCGCTGCTCGAGAAGAGCGAGCCGCTGCTGCACTTCAACAAGCTGCGCAAGGAGATGCACGCGCAGCCGAAGCCGGTGCCGCTGCCGCGGCCGTACCAGCAGCGTCCGCAGGACTAGGAGGGCGAGTAGCGCCGGACGGCGCCGCCGTCGGCGAGCGTGGACAGCATCTCGCCGGCCGTCTGCCGCGTGACCGGGTGGCGCCAGTCGGGCGCGAGCTCCCGCAGCGGCTCCAGCACGAAGCGCCGCTCGTGGAGCCGCGGGTGCGGGAGCGTGAGCTCGGGCGCGCGCACCACCTGCTCGCCGTAAATCAGGATGTCGATGTCTATCCGGCGGGCTTCGGGCTGGCGGCCGCTCACCGGGCGGCGGCCAAGCTGCCGCTCAATGCGCTTGAGGAGATGCAGCAGGCCGAGCGGCATCCGCTCCGTTTCGATCTCAAGCACACAGTTCAGGAACCAGCGCCCGGGGCTCATCCCCACCGGCTCGGTTTCGTAGAGCGCCGAGCGCCGCCGCACGCGCACACCCGCCTGCTCGAGCAGCGCCATCGCCTGCTCGATGAGCGCGGCGCGGTCGCCCAGGTTCGACCCGAGGGCGAGGTAAGCGGTCTTGAGAGAATCGGCCATGGCGGCCCTTTGATTCTAGCCCGCTCCCGGGGCGGATGATAAGATTCCGTCATGCCCGACGGCCCGCTCATCCCCGAAGTCCTGCTGGAGGTCATCCAGCCCGACGGCGGCCGCCAGCTGGTGAAGGTGACCAGGTCTCCCTTCCGCATCGGCCGCGGCCAGGAGGCCGGCAACGACCTGCCTTTGCCCGACAAGCGCATCTCCCGCCAGTGCGCCTCGCTGCTTTATGCGGACGGCGGCTTTCGCCTGGAAGATTGCGGGCAGCGCCACGGGGTGTTCGTCAACGGCGAGAAGATCGAAGCGCGGCCGCTCCAGGACGGCGACACCATCAGTTTCGGCCTGGCCGACTCCTACACGCTCGTCTTCCACCGCGGCCCCACCGCCCCCTCGGTCGACAGCCTTCTCCAGCGCCTGGCCGGCGCCGGGGAACTCGAACCCGAGGCCAGCAGCCTGCGCAAGTTGAGCCTCCTGCTCGAGGCCACCGCTCTCCTCCAGTCCCAGCTTCCCCTCGAAGACATTCTGGCCAAGGTGGTGGACCACGCCATCGAAGTCACCGGCGCCGACCGCGGCGTTCTCCTCCAGGCGGAAGCGAAGGGCGAGCCGCGCGCCGTGCTCGCCCGGCAGCGCGGCGGCAAGCCGCTCGCACCCGCCAGCGTCCGCCTGACCCGCACCGCGGTCACGCCCGCGCTCGAAAAGCACAAGAGCGTGGTGGTCGAGGACGTGGAGGCTCTCGCCGGACCCCTGCGCGAGGCCAAGAGCGTGGTCGAGCAGGAGCTGCGCTCGGTGGTGGCCATCCCGCTCTTGAGTCTCCAGCAGCGCCGGGGCGGCGACCTGACCTACATCCCCAGCCCGGAAGACTTGCTCGGGCTGCTCTACCTCGACAGCCGCCGCCCGCTCGCCTTTTCGCAGCTCGACCGCAAGGTGCTCGACGCGCTCGCCACCGAGGCCGCCGACGTCCTCGACAACGCCCGTCTGGTGCTGAAAGAAATGGAGCGCAAGCGGATGGAGCAGGAGCTCACCATCGCGCGGGAAATTCAGCAGGCGCTCTTGCCCAAAGACTTCAAGCAGCAGCCCCACTTCCAGGTCACCGGCGTCAACCGCTCCTGCCTGGCCGTGGGCGGGGACTACTTCGACCTGATGGAGCTCGACGAGGGCCGCACCGCCTTCGTCATCGCCGACGTCTGCGGCAAGGGCCTGGGGGCGGCGCTGGTGACGGCGATGCTGCAAGGGACGTTTTCGGCGATGACGCTGGGGCAGGAGCCGGCGGGGGTCTTCGCCCACGTCAACCGCTTCATCTGTACGCACTCGGAAGTGCAGCGCTACGCCACGCTCTTTTTCGGGATTCTCGGGCGGGACGGCGGGCTCACCTACCTGAACGCCGGGCACCTGCC
>MEKM01000038.1:0-1441 GCA_001766965.1 Acidobacteria bacterium RIFCSPHIGHO2_01_FULL_67_28
CGACCTCCCCTTGCGCGTCCTCTTGAGCCAGAAACTCGAAACCTACGACCCCAAGGACTGCCCGCTCTGCCGGGCGGGGCAGCCGGTCGAAAAACCCGGCAGCAGACCGCCCCAAGGCAAGAGATAATAAGCAGGCTAGTGGGGCAGGCACTCTTGCCTGCCCGGGCCCGCGCAGACAGGAGTGTCTGCGCCACCTTCAGGAAGGGACAGCCGCTCCGATGCGCACCCTGCGATTGACTCTCGCCTACGACGGCAGCCGGTTCTACGGCTGGCAGATCCAGCCCGACCGGCCGACGGTGCAGGGCGCCGTGGTCGACACGCTCCGAAAAATCACCCAGGAGAAAATCTGGCTCTACGGCGCCGCCCGCACCGACGCCGGCGTGCACGCCCTCGGCCAGGTGGCCCACTTCAAGACGCGCACGAAGATTCCCGCGGAGAACCTGCAACGCGCGCTGAACGCGCTGCTGCCGCCCGCCATCCGCGTGCTCCAGGTTGAAGAGGCAGGCTCCGACTTCCACGCCCGCTGGCACGCCGCCGCCAAGATCTACCGCTACCGCATCCTGCGCGCGCCGCTCTGCCCGCCCTTCCTCTGGCAGCAGGTCTACCATTACCCCTTCCCGCTCGACGAAGAGGCCATGGCGCGCGCCGCGCCGCTTTTCGAAGGCGAGCACGACTTCAGCGCCTTCGGCACCTGGGACCCGGAAGAAAAGGATCACAGCAAAGTGCGCAGGGTATTCGAGTCGCGCCTGGAGCCGGACGCGGACAAGCAGGAGCTGGTCTACACGGTGCGCGGCCGCTCCTTCCTGCGCTACATGGTGCGCAAGATGGTCGGCACGCTGATTGACGTGGGGAAGGGACGGCTCCAGCCGGAGGACATCCCGCGGCTCATTGAAGCTCGCGACCGCTCCCAGGCCGGCCCCACCGCGCCGCCCGAGGGGCTCTACCTCGTATCGGTCGAATATCCCGACAGCCTGCCTGCACAAAGCGCAGCGGATTCGGTATAATCCCCCTCGACTGCAACGAACTGCGCCAGGAGTCTCAATGGCCGAGGCCGCCGCCACCACACCCAGCGCTCCCAAAATCAAGATCAAGACCCGCAAGCCCCGACAGCGGGCCTGCGACGAAAAGAGCGAGAAGGGCAAGCTCTGCGCCGGGCACTTGAAGCGCTGGTACGACTACCCGAAGGCAGTGGAGCAGCTGGTGGGCGCGAAGGCGGAGATTTATCGCTGCGAATTCTGCAAGACTCTCTACAAGCCCGACCCGAACGAGCTGCCGCGCTCCTATGTGCTCCGCTATTAGTCGCCGATGAAATACGACGAGCTCATCTACGACTGGAACCTGGTGGGCGGCGTCGAGCTGCCGCCGGGCCGGAAGTACATGCTCGACGACGAGACGCTGCGCGACGGCCTCCAGTCGCCCTCGGTCAAAGACCCGCCCATCG
>MEKM01000038.1:1490-1585 GCA_001766965.1 Acidobacteria bacterium RIFCSPHIGHO2_01_FULL_67_28
GCGACAAGATTGAAATCCTCCACTTGATGGACGAGCTCGGGATTGACTCGGTGAACCTGGGCCTGCCGGGCGCGGGGCCGCGAGCGCGGGCCGAC
>MEKM01000038.1:1596-1765 GCA_001766965.1 Acidobacteria bacterium RIFCSPHIGHO2_01_FULL_67_28
GGCGCGGGAAATCGCGAACTCGAAGCTCAAGATCCGTCCGAACTGCGCCTGCCGCACGCACGAGGACGACATCCGCCCGCTCGGGGAGATCGTCCAGAAGACCGGCATCGCCATCGAGGCCGCCACGTTTCTCGGCTCGAGTCCCATCCGCCGCTATGCCGAGGACTGG
>MEKM01000038.1:1779-5115 GCA_001766965.1 Acidobacteria bacterium RIFCSPHIGHO2_01_FULL_67_28
ACGCCGAAGACTGGACGCCGGACTTCCTGCTGCGCACCACCGAAAAGGCGGTGAGCTACGCGCGTAGCCTGGGCCTGCCGGTGATGTACGTCACCGAAGACACCATCCGCTGCGACCCCGACACCGTGAAGAAGCTCTACTCGACCGCCATCGGCTGCGGCGCCGAGGCGGTCGTGCTCTGCGACACCGTGGGCCACGCCACCCCGCACGGGGCGCGTAACCTGGTCAAGTTTGTCCTGGACGAAGTGGTGAAGCCGAGCGGGAAGAAGATCCGCGTCGACTGGCACGGCCACCGCGACCGCGACCTCGCCGTCGCCAACAGCCTGGCCGCTTACGAAGCCGGCGCCGATCAGGTGCACGGCTGCGCCCTGGCCGTGGGCGAGCGCGTCGGCAACACGCCGATGGACCTGCTGCTCGTCAACTTGAAGCTCGCCGGGGTGATTGACCGCGACCTGTCCAAGCTGCGCGACTACTGCCTCGCGGTCGCCCGCGCCACCGGCGTCTCCATCCCGCACAACTACCCGGTGATGGGGAGCGACGCTTTCCGCACCGCCACCGGCGTGCACGCCGCCGCCGTCATCAAGGCCTACCGGAAGAACGACGTGCGGCTCGCCAACACGGTCTATTCCGGCGTGCCCTCGCACCTGTTCGGGCTCGACCAGGTCATCGAGATCGGGCCGATGAGCGGCAAGTCGAACGTCATCTACTGGCTGGAGAAGCGCGGCCTGGCCCCGACCGAAGAGCTGGTGGAGCGGCTGCTCGCGGCCGCCAAGCAGTCCGACCGGCTGCTGCGGGAGGACGAACTCCTGGCGCTGTGCGGCAGCCCCGCGCGCGCCGACCGCTGAAGGCGTTCTCTCGTTGAGCGTGAGGCTATGGGGAGGAGCGGGGTTCTCATCGGACTCTTGTTGCTTATGAGCGCACAACTGCCCGCAGCGGAAGTCGGCGTCGAAACGCTCGAGAAGCTGCCCGCGGTGCAGCGGGCCGCAGAGTTTTTCGTCCGCGAGGCCGACTGGATCCTCCAGCAGCAGATTCGCCTCACCTCCATCCCCGCGCCGCCCTTCCACGAAGAAGAGCGCGGCCGCTACCTGGAGGAGCAGTTCCGCGCCTTGGGCCTCGAGAACGTCCGCCGGGACGCCATCGGCAACGTGCTGGGCGAGCGGCCGGGGAGCGACCCGGAGCACGTCGTCCTCATCTCCGCGCACATTGACACCGTGTTCCCGGCCGGCACGGAAATCGCCGTGCGGCACGAAGGCGAGAACTGGGTCGGGCCGGGCATCGCCGACAACGGCGCCGGCGTGGCCGCGCTGCTGGCGCTGGCGGGCGCTCTGCGCGACACCCGTCTGCGCACCGGCGCCACGCTGCTTTTCGCCGCCAACGTCGGAGAGGAAGGGGAAGGGAACCTGCGGGGGATGCAGGCCCTGTTTGCCGACGGGGCCCTGCGGCGGCGCGTGCGCGCCGCCATCGCCATCGACGGCTCCAACGCCGAGCGGCTGACCGCCCAGGCGCTCGGCAGCAAACGCTTCCAGATTGTCGTGCGGGGCCCGGGCGGGCACAGCTGGGCCGACTTCGGGCTGCCCAATCCCATCCAGGCGCTGGCGCGGGCTATCACGCGGATGACCGCGGTGCAGGTGCCGGCGCAGCCGCGCACCGCCTTCAACGTCGGCGAGATCAGCGGCGGCACCGCGGTCAACGCCATCCCCTACGAGGCATCGGTCAAGGTGGACATCCGCTCGGAGATGGAGTCGGAGATCGAGCGGCTGGAGTACGAGATGCGCGCGGCGGTGGCGGAGGCGGTGGCCCAGGAGAACGCCTGGGCGCGCGTCCCAGGCGGACCGCTGGAAGCCGAGATTCGCGTCATCGGCCGGCGCCCGGCGGGCGAGCTGCCGCCCACGGCCCGCATCATTGAGATCTTCCGCGCCGTGGACGCCCACCTGGGCATCAAGACCAGCCTGCAACGGTCTTCGACCGACGCCAACGTCCCCATCTCGCTCGGCATCGAGGCGGTGGCGGTGGGCGGCGGCGGGCGCAGCGGCGCCTCTCATTCCCCGCGGGAGTGGTACGACCCAACGGGGCGGGAAGTTGGCCTGAAGCGGATTCTGCTCGCGACTCTCTTGCTGGCGGGGGTGGAAGAATGAAGCGCGCCTTCCTATTGTTTCTAGTGGCGCAGACACTCTTGTCTGCGGCGAGCTTTGCCGAGGCGCGCTCACCCGGGCAGGCAGGAGTGCCTGCCCCACTAAACCCTGGTCCGGGCGTCGAACTCGTGCTCAAGAACGGCGACATCTACACCGTGGACCCGCGGCTCGAGCGCGTCCAGGCGCTCGCCATCACGCAGGGCAAGATCGTGGCGGCGGGCACGAACGAAGAGATCGAGCACTGGGTGGGGTCCGAGACGCGCGTCATCGACCTCGGCGGCAAGTTCGTACTGCCCGGGTTCAACGACGCCCACACGCACTTCGGCAGCGGCGGCCAACGGCTCTTGCAGGTGAACCTGGAACGGACACGCTCGCTCGCCGAGTTCCAGGAGCGCATCCGCGCCCGCGCGCACGAGGCGGCGCCGGGCGAATGGGTTTACGGCGGCGGCTGGGACGAGTCGCTGTGGCCGGAAAACCGCATCCCCACGCGCGCCGAGCTGGACGCGGTGTCGACAACTCATGCGATGGTCTTCAGTCGAGTGGACGGCCACTCAGTCGTGGTGAACTCGCTGGCGCTCGCCAAGGCCGGCATCACTCGCGACACCCAGCCGCCCTACGGGGGCGATATCGTCAAAGACGCCGCCGGCGAGCCCACCGGGTGGCTCAAGGACCGCGCCACGGACCTGGTCGAGAAGCTCATCCCTCCGCCGACCGCGGAGCAGCGTAGGCGCGGCTTGCTGCTGGCGATGGCAGAAGCCGCCCGGCGCGGCGTCACCTCCATCCAGGACAATTCCGACTGGGAAGACTTCCTGGCCTTGCGCGCGCTGAAGGAGGAGGGGAAGCTCACGCTGCGCGTGACCGAGTGGCTCCCTTTCGCGGCTTCGCTTGAAAAGCTGGAAGCCATGCGCCGCGAGGGCGGCACCACCGACCCCTGGCTCAAGACCGGCGCGCTCAAAGGCGTCACCGACGGCAGCGGCGGCTCGCGCTCGGCCGCCATGCTCGAGCCTTTCGCCGACGACCCGGCCAACCGCGGCCTGCTGCTCATCAGACCCGAGGAGCTGGTGAAGATGGTGGTGGAGCGGGACGCCGCCGGCTTCCAGATCACGTTGCACGCCATCGGCGATGCCGCCAACCGCGTGGCGCTCGACTCCTTCGAGACCGCCCGGAAAACCAACCCGCGCCGCGACACTCGCCACAAAATCGA
>MEKM01000039.1 GCA_001766965.1 Acidobacteria bacterium RIFCSPHIGHO2_01_FULL_67_28
TCGCCAGCTCCCCATCATCCGCAGCGCCACCATCTTCGGCCAGTCCATCCACGCCGTGCTGGATGACTGCGTCGAGCCCGCCGACTTGGAGCGGCAGTTGACCCGGCAGGGCGTGGCGGTCAGCGAAATCCGTCCGCTGGCGCCGACCCTGGAGGATGTGTTCGTGGAGCTGACGCGGCTGCAGCAGACGAAACCGGAGGCCAGCCATGCCTAAAGCCCTGCGCGGGTTCGGCGCCGTCCTCTACAAGGAAGTCCTGCACATCCGGCGGGACACGATGGCGCTGGTTTTTGCTCTCCTCGTCCCCCTCCTGCAGATGGTCATCCTGGGCTTCGGCATCGACACCAACATCCGCCAGGTCAAGACCGTCGTCCTGGACGAGGACGGGCGACAGGCGAGCCGGGAGCTGATTGACCGCTTTCGCAACTCCGACATTTTTCGCGTGGTGGGCTACGTCCACTCCGACGAAGAATTGAACGAGGCCATCGTCAGCGGCCGGGCCAAGGTGGGGGTGAAGGTTCCGGTGGATTACGCCGACCAGTTGATTGACCGGGGCACCGCCCAGGTGCTGGTGCTTATCGACGGCTCGGACTCCTCGGTGGCCGGCCAGGCCATGAACGTCTCGACCGCCATCGGCCTGGATGAATCCCTGCGGCGGGTGCTGGGGCCGCGCCAGCAATTGCCCGTGCAGGTCCGGCCCAAGCTGCTGTTCAATCCCGACTCGCGCTCGCCGAACTTCTTCCTGCCGGGTTTGACCGCGGTGATCCTGTTGAACGTCAGCACCTTCCTGACCGCTTTCTCCATCGTGCGCGAAAGGGAGCGCGGGACGTTGGAGCAGTTGTTTGTCACTCCGGTGCGGCCCCTGGGGCTTATGCTGGGGAAGCTGGTGCCTTATCTGGGTGTCGGGTTCATCGAGCTGTGCGCCATCGTGTTCTTTATGCGCACCGTCTTCCAGGTGCCCATCCACGGCCATTGGGTGCTGCTGCTGGTCCTCTCGCTGCCGTACCTGTTCGTGAACCTGTCCATCGGCCTGCTCATTTCCAGCAAGGCGCAATCGCAGGCGGAGGCCATGCAAATGGCCATGTTCGTCATCCTGCCCACCATCTTCTTTTCGGGCTATATCTTCCCGCGCGAGACCATGCCGCTGCCCTTCTACCTGTTCAGCTTCGTTGTGCCGGCCACCTACTTCGTCGACATCTCCCGCGGCATCATTCTGCGCGGCGCCGGCTTGGCGGAGCTCTGGGTGGACGCGCTGGTGCTGGTGGGGATGGGGATGGGCCTGGTGCTGCTGGCCGCCAAGCGCTTTCAGAAAAAGATTATCGCCACCTAGCGGCTCCCGCCGAGGAGCTTTTCGTAGAAGGCCTCGTAGCGGGGGATGACGAGAGTCGAACAGAAGCGCGCCCGGGCGGAGACGCGGGCGCGCTGGCCCATTTGGCGGGCGCGCTCGGGCTCCCGCAGCAACTCCAGGGCGCAGCGGGTCATGGCGGCGACGTCGCGCGCCGGCACCAGGCACCCGTCCTCTCCCGGGCGGATCAGCTCGCGCAGGCCGCCCACGTCGCTCGCAATCACGGGGACCTCGCAGGCCATCGCCTCCAGCGCCGCCAGCCCGAACGACTCGAGGTCGCTCGGGAGCAGGAAGAGGTCGCAGAGGCCGAGCGTCTCCTCGACCGCGGCCACCTTGCCGAGGAAGAGGACGTCGTCGCTCACGCCTTTCTCCCGCACCAGGTATTCGGCGTTGGCGCGCTCGGGGCCGTCGCCCATCAGCACCAGCCGCGCCGGCAGCTCGCGGCGGACGCGGGCAAAGACTTCGATGACGTCGGGGATGCGCTTGACGGGACGGAAGTTCGACAGGTGCGCGATCAGCAGCTCGCCCTTCGGCGCCAGCTCGCGCCGCCGCTCCCCGTCCGCCGCCCGCTGGTAGCGGTCGCAGTTGACGAAGTTGGTGATGACCTCGATGGGCCGGCTGATCTTGAACTCCCGCCGCGTGACCTCCATCAAATAGTTCGACACCGCCGTGACCCCGTCCGACTGCTCGATGGCGAAGCGGGTGATGGGGAGGAACGAGCGGTCCTGCCCGACGAGCGTGATGTCGGTGCCGTGCAGCGTGGTCACCACCGGCAGCCGCCGCGGCGCCAGCATGGCCTGCGCCAGGTAGGCGCTCACCGAGTGGGGGATGGCGTAGTGGACGTGGAGCAGGTCGAGTGCGTAGTGCTCGGCCACCTCGGCCATCTTGGTGGCCAGGGCCAGGGCATAGGGCGGGTGGTCGAAGAGCGGGTAGTCGAGCACTTCGACTTCGTGGTAGCGGATGCGGTGAGCGATTTCCGGCGAGCCGTCCAGGCCCGCCAGCCGGAAGGGCAGGGCGTAGCTGATGAAGTGGACTTCGTGGCCGCGGGCGGCGAGCTCCATGCCGAGCTCCGTGGCCACCACGCCGCTGCCGCCGTAGGTCGGATAGCAAGTGATCCCGATTTTCATCGCGCGCTCACTCTAGCAGACGCTTGTCGCGCTCCTCAAGGGTACGTGGACTTAGATGCCCGCGCGTGCTAGATTGCTTCGTCTTTTGCGTTTCCCGCGATGAAGCTCGCCGGCAAGGTCGCCGTTGTCACCGGAGCGGGCACCGGCATCGGCCGGGCCTGCGCCGAGCTGTTCGCGCGGGAAGGCGCAGCCGTGGTGCTGGCGGGGCGCCGCCGGGAGCCGCTCGAGGAAGTCGCGCGCGCAATTGAAAAAAGCGGCGGCCGGGCGCTGGCGCAATCGTGCGATGTCACCCGCGAGGCCGACACCCAGGCGCTGGTCGAGCGCGCGGTGAGCGGCTTTGGCGGGCTGCACGTGCTCGTCAACAACGCCGCCTACTGGATGGCGGGCACCATCGAACAGACCAGCGTCGAAGACTGGGACCTGATGATGGAAACCAATCTCAAGGGGGTGTTCCTGCTGGTGAGGCACGCCCTGCCGGCGCTGCGGCAAGCAGGCGGAGGAGGCATCATCAACATCGGCTCGGTGCTGGGGCTGGTGGGGATGAAGCGGCGGGTGGCCTACGCCACCTCGAAGGGCGGTCTGGTGCTGCTCACCAAGGCGCTGGCGCTTGACCACGCCGCCGACCGCATCCGCGTCAACTGCATCTGCCCTTCGCTCGTGGACACGCCGATGGGCCAGGAGTCCCTTGCGGGCGCCGGCGACGCGGCCGCCGAGCGCGCCCGGCGCCTGGCGCAGATTCCTCTGGGCCGCGCCGGCTCGCCGGAGGACGTGGCGCGGCTGGCGTTGTTCCTCGCTAGCGACGATTCCAGCTGGATCACCGGGGCGGCCATCGCCCTCGACGGCGGCTTCACCGCCTACTGAAAAGTCATGGGGAACGCCAAGCGTCACTACACCGAACTTCGCCGGCGATTCAGCCGGATTGCCGCGGTGCGGATGTTCGGGATGAAAGCGGGGAAGCTCGGCCCCGGGCGAGCCACCTTGACGCTGGACACGGGGCCGCGCCATTCCCATCCCCAGGGCGTCCACGGGGGCGTGCTGGCGGCGCTGGCCGACACCGCTCTGGCGATGGCCATCTTCACGCGCCTCCCGGCGCGGACGTGGATTTCAACCGTCGAGATGAAGATCAATTACCTGGCCCCGCACCAGCGGGGACGCCTGCGGGCCGACGCCCGCGTGCTTCGCCAGGGGAAGCGCTGGGCGGTGGGGGAAGTGGAGATTCGCAACTCCGCGCGCGAGCTCGTGGCCAAGAGCCTGCTCACCTACAGCATTCGCCCGCACGAAGAGAAAGGCTGAAGGGAAAAACACTCCCCCGGAAGGATGGGGGAGGGGCCCGGCTATTCCTGCTCGCGGCCGGCGTGCTCGAGCTCCGGCTCGATGGCGCGGTTGCCGTTCGAGCCGTTCTCGTCCTTGTGCAGGTACTTGATGCTGGCCTTGTAGAGCAGCAGGTTGGGCGCGTTCGAGCGAGTCAGCTTGATGCAGTCGCGGTCGTACCATTCGATGGTGCCGCGCAGTACCTCGCCGTCGGTCAGCACGACCACCATCGGCGTGCGCGCCTGCATCTGCTTGACGTAGTAGTAGGCCTCGGCGTGGGTGTCCTCCGGCGGCACCGGCTTCTTGCGGGCTCCCGGTTGCGGGCCCCGCACCTGCTCCTGCACTTCAGCCAAGCTGGGTCGAATCAATCGCCGGTTCATGGTTCATTACCTCGCTGTTGCGTGTCCTGCGCTTGCTTGATCCCTCACGGGTAAGCGCCCGAACGGCTCTCTGGCCTTACTCCCTACTTAGAACAGATGCGCCGGGCGCGGAAAACGTTTCACCGATCTGCAGCCGGCGGCCCGGCGGGACCCAGCGCCCAGGTTTCCAGGGCCAGCTGGCGGTTGACGTTGCGCCGCTGCCAGCCCTCGATCCGGTCCAGGTACCCCACCGCTCGCCCCAGCCACTCGCGACCTACCTGGCGGCTCAAGCCGTGCAGTTCACTCCGCAAATCCGGGTGTCGGAGGCCCAGTTCAGGAGTGTCTGTCTTCAAGTACAGGACGTCTGCCAATAAGCTATACAACAGGTCAAGAGAGAATTCAAGAGTTTCGCGGCGCTCCCCCGGGTCGAGTTCGGCCGAGCCTCCTTTGCCGGCCAGGGCGGCGGAGGCGGCGAACAGGCGCTCTGGGTCGAGCCGCCGGGTGACCGCGGTGCGGACGAGCTCCAGAGCCTCGGCGCGCATCTGGCGGTAGCGGTCCAGGTCGAGGCTCAAGGCGGTGCCCAGGCTGCCGGCCGCGGCGGCGGCGGCCAGTTGTCGCTCGGCGGCCTTCCACTCGCGGCGGTGCGCCGCCAGGTAGCTTTCAATCTCGTCGGCGCATAGCGGCGCGAAAAACAGGGGAATGCAGCGGGAGCGCAGGGTGGCGCGGAGCTCGAAGGGGGCGGCGGTCACGAGAATCAGCGTGGTCCGCTCCGGCGGCTCCTCGAGCACCTTGAGCAAAACGTCGGCGTAGTCGAAGCGCAGCCGCTCGGCCTCGTCGATGAGGAAGACGTTGCGGCGGGCGCCGGCCGGCTGGATGTAGGCCTGGCGGACGACGGCGCGCATCTGGCTGACGCGGATGTAGGCCCCGTCGGGGACGAGCACGGTAACGCTCGAGTGGGGCCGGAGCAGGAGCGGCACGGTCTCGGGGTTGGCGCCGCCGCGCTCCTTGAGGGCGGCAGCTTTCATCCCCTCCAGGTCGTCCAGCGCTCCCAGCGCCCGGCAGTTCCCGCAGGCACCGCAAATCTCCCCCTGCTTGCGCTCGCAGTTGAGCGCGCGGGCGAAGAGCGTGGCCAGCGTGAATTTGCCCACGCCTTTCTGCCCGGCAAAGAGCAGGGCATGGGGAACGCGTTCGGAGGCGAGCATCCGCTCGAGCACGCGCACAACACGGAGGTTGCCCACAAAATCAGCGAAGGTCATCGGCGCGGCGCCCCCCTGGCCAACAAGCGACTGGCGTGAGCCAGGACGTGAGAGTGGATTCTTTCGGGAGTGGTTTCTCCGGGGATGAGCTTCCCCCGCCGCGGCTCGCGGGCCGCCAGGGCGCGGTAGCCGCGCCGGACGCGCCGGTAGAACTCGACCGCCTCGCGCTCGAAGCGCCCCTCGTCGCGCCGGGCGCGGCGGTTGCGGCGGCGGGCGCGGCGGACGCTGGTGCGCGGGTCGATGTCAATCACGAAAGTGAGGTCGGGCCGGAGCCCGCCGGCAGCCGCCCGGTGCAGCCGGCGGATGAGGGCGATGTCAATCCCGCGGCCGTAGCCCTGGTAGGCGAGCGAGGCGTCAGTGAAGCGATCGGAGAGCACGACGCGGCCGCTGGCCAGGGCGGGGCGGATGACCTGCCGGACGTGCTGGGCCCGGGCGGCGAACATCAGCAGCAGCTCGGCGTGCGGGTCCATGCCGGCGCTCGCCCGGCCGAGCAGCAGCCGGCGGATGCGCTCCCCGAGCGGCGTGCCCCCCGGCTCGCGGGTGACGAGCACGGACAGGCCGCGGCGCCGCAGGGCGCGGGCCAGCAGCCGGAGCTGCGTGGTCTTGCCGCAGCCGTCGATCCCTTCGAAGGTCAGGAAGCGGCCGCGGGCAGTTCGAGCAGGCATTTCAGCAGGTCTGGTGACGCACGGATCGGGCTAGTAAGATTGCAAGCGCTCGACCTGAGCGCTGGCGCCCACATGCTGGCGCAAGCGGTTCATGTCCTCGTCGCTCATCGACAAGAACTCCACGCCCATCCCCTGGCCTTCATCGGAGTGGCGGACCATGGCCTTGGGCGTGATGGAAATTTCCTTGTCCAGCCAGATGCGCAGTTGCAGCATCCGCCCGCGGGGCAGGGGGCGGTGGTCTTCGATGTAGGCGCCGGCCAGGCTGATATCCCGCAAGCGGGGGCGCAGCTCGGGGTAGTCCACGTAGACGGGGCGCTCGAGACGCATCCGCGGTTGGGTGCGGCGCTCGTGGTCCAGCGGCATAGATTGCCTCACTATAGCACGGTTTCTCCGGGCGGAACCTACTTCTCGCCCTGGCTTCTCCTTAGACGAAAGCGCCGCCGCAAGGTTACGAGTGAGCGATGCTACAATTCCGAACTATGAACTCGGCGGGGACGCTTTCCGTGGCGGAAAACCTGGCGCGCGTCCAGGAGCGCATCCAGGTTGCGGCGCGGCGCGCGGGGCGCACCGATGAGGTCACGCTGGTGGCGGTCACCAAGAGCGTCCCGCCGGAGCGCATCGCCGAGGCCTACCGCGTCGGGGTGCGCCACTTCGGGGAAAACCGCGTCCAGGAGTTCGAGGACAAGCGCCCCCTGCTGGCTCTGCCCCCGGCTATCTGGCATATGGTGGGTCACGTGCAAACCAACAAGGCCCGCCGGGCGGCGGAGCTTTTCGACCGGGTGGATTCCCTCGACAGCCTGCGGTTGGCGGAAAAGCTGGCGGCGGCGGCCCGGGAGCGCGGCCGGGGCTTGCCTGTGCTGATTCAGGTTCACCTGGGAGAGGAAGAAACCAAGCATGGCGTCGAGCCCGGCGACCTCGGGCCGCTGGTGGAGCAAATAGCCCGGCTGGACGGCGTTTCGCTGGAAGGCCTGATGACCATCCCGCCTTATTTGGAGCCGGTCGAGCGGGTGCGGCCCTACTTCCGCCGCCTGCGCGAGCTGGGCGAAGAGATCGACCGGCGACGCCTTCCGCGCGTGGCTATGAAAGAGCTCTCCATGGGGATGAGCCACGACTTCGAGGTGGCCATCGAAGAAGGCGCCACCCAGGTGCGCCTCGGGACCGCGCTCTTCGGCCCCCGGCCGGGCCCTGCATGAGTCTTCAGGTGGAAGAGCGGGGTGGGAATGTTCGTTTCCGGGTCAAGGTGCAGGCGCGGGCGCGGCGCGAAGAAATCGCCGGCGTGCACGGCGGCGCGTTGCGCGTGCGGGTGACGGCGCCGCCCCTCGAGGGCCGCGCCAACCGCGCGGTGGTCGAGCTGCTGGCCGAGCGTTTGCACCTGCCGCAGAGTTCCGTTAAGATAACCAGCGGCGAGCGCAGCCCGCAGAAGACCATCGAGGTGGCCGGGCTCGGCGCCGCCGCGGTCCTCGAACGGCTCCGGCTTGAGCCGGAGTAATTTTTTTGCTCCTACGGGCGGGAAGCGCATGCTCTACGCGGTCGTCCTCATCGGGATTCTGGCCACGCTGCTCGGGGTCAGCATCCACCGCAGCTTTTTCGTCAAGACCAAGGCCGACTTCGTGGTGGCGGGGCGGCGGCTGACTTGGCCGGTGCTGGTCTTCACCCTGCTCTCGAGCTGGATCGGGGCGGGGAGCCTCTTTGCCGGGGCGGAGAACGCCTTCCACAACGGCTTCGCCTCGCTCTGGCAGCCGGCCGGGGGCTGGGCGGGTTTGCTGGTGATCGCCTTCGTCGCCGGGCGGGCGCGGCGCTTTGCGCAGTACACCGTGCCCGACCTGCTCGAAGCCCGCTACGACAAGTTCGCGCGCCTGTTCGGCACGCTCGCCATCGTCATCGCCTGCACGAGCATCACCAGCTACCAGTTCCGCGCCGGGGGCGACATCCTGCACCTGATCTTCCCGGACTCGATCGGCCGGGAGCAGGGGATGTACATCATCGCGGCCTTCGTCATCACCTTCACGGCGCTGGCGGGGATGAGCTCGGTGGCCTACCTCGACCTGGTCATCGGGCTGCTGGTCACCGTCACCGCCTGCATTGCCCTGCCGGTGCTGGTCGGCGTGGCTGGCGGCTGGAGCGGAGTGCGGGCGGTGTTGCCGGCGGACCACTTCGCGGTGCTCGGGCCGCTGCGCTGGTACCAGGCGTTGAACTTTTTCCTCCCTACGATGTTTCTGTTGCTGGGCAACCAGCCGATGTACCAGAAGTTTTTCTCGGCGCGCAGCGAGCGCGACGCCAAGATATCCGTCGCCGGCTGGATCGTCGGCTTGCTGGTGCTGGAGACGGTCATCGTGGCGCTGGCGGTGGTGGGGAGCGCGCTCTACCGGGAGGCGGTGCCGCGGGAGATCATCCCGGTGGCGGCGCGCAACGGCCTGCCGGAGCTGCTCGGGGCGGTGCTGCTCGGCGGGGTCTTCGGGAAAGTGATCTCGACGGGCAACAACTACTTGTTCTCGCCGGCCAGCAACCTCATCCACGACGTCTACCACCGCTTCATGAACCCGGGGGCGACGGAGCGGCAGATCCTGGTCTTTTCGCGCCTGGTGGTGATCCTGCTGGGGGTGGTGGCGGTGGTGCTGGCGGCGCACACCACCTCCATCCTGCGCATGGCGCTCTACGCCTACACGGTCTACGGCGCCGGGGTTACGCCGGTGGTGCTGGCGGCTTTCTTCTGGAAGCGGGCGAACGCGCGCGGAGCGCTGGCTTCGATTCTCGTCGGCACGGCCATCAGCGTCGGCTGGAACCTGGTGGCGAACCTGGAAGCGACGAACGGCTTCGTGGCCTTCACGAAGGAAGTCGATGCGGTCATTCCCGCGCTGATGTTTTCGCTGCTGGCGCTGGTGCTGGTGAGCCTGGCGACGCCGCCGCCCGTCGAAGAGAAGTGGCGCGCGGTGATGCCGAAGGAGGCAGCGGCCTAGTCATGGGATTCGACCTGAAGGCCGTTCAGGGGGAGCTCAAGCGCCGCGGGTTCGACGGCTGGCTGCTCTACGACATCCACCACCGCGACCCGCTGGCCTACCGCCTTCTGGGGTTCTGGCCGCCGATGGTGACCCGGCGCTGGTATTACTTCATCCCGGCCGGCGGCGCCCCGCAGAAGCTGGTGCACCGCATCGAGGCGGCGCGACTGGACGCGCTGCCGGGCGAGAAGCACGAGTACGCCGCCTGGGAAGAGCAACAACAGAAGCTTAAGGCGATGCTGGGCGCGGCGAAGAAAATAGCCATGCAGTATTCGCCCCTGAACGCCATCCCCTACGTTTCTATGGTGGACGCGGGCACGGTCGAGCTGGTGCGCAGCTTCGGGAAAGAAGTTGTGAGCTCGGCCGACCTCGTGCAGCAGTTCCAGGCCCGCTGGACACCGGCGCAGCTCGAGACCCACCGGGCCGCGGGCCGCGCGATTGATGAGATCATGCGCGCCGCGTTTGCGCGCATCGGAGCGGCGGTCAAGGGCGGCGAGAAGCTGACCGAGTACGCCTTGCAGCAGTGGATCCTCGAGCAGTTCGCCGCTCGCGGCCTGACCACCGACGACCCGCCCATCGTCGGGGTGAACGAGCACAGCGGCGACCCGCACTTCGAGCCCCGGAAGGAAAACCTGCGGCCGATAGTCGCCGGCGACTGGGTGCTGCTCGACGTCTGGGGCAAGCTGAAGCAGCCCGGCGCGGTCTACTACGACATCACCTGGGTCGGGTACGTGGGCGGGGAAGTCCCGCGGCGCCAGCAGGAGATTTTCGAGGTTGTGCGCGCCGCGCGCGACGCCGCGGTCGAGTTCGTCGCCAAAGGAATCGCGCGCGGCGAGACCCTCCGCGGTTATCAGGTGGACGACGCCGCCCGCGGCGTCATCCGCCAGCGCGGCTACGCCGACAAGTTCATCCACCGCACCGGCCACTCCATCGGGGAAGAAGTGCACTCGAGCGGGGCCAACATGGACAACCTCGAGACCCACGACGAGCGCGAAATCATCCCCGGCACCTGCTTTTCCGTGGAGCCGGGCATCTATCTCCCCGAGTTCGGCGTGCGCCTGGAGGTGGACGTTTACGTGGAGGAGAAGCAGGCCGGCCCGACCGGCGCCGTGCAGCGCGAGATTGTGCGCATCCAAGGGTGAAGACGATGAACGGCACTGACAGCCCGAAGACTCCGGCCGCTCCGCCGGCGCCGCGTGCCGGCCAGCGAGAAGCGCGCGCCTGGCTGCTGGGCTTGCTGGGGTGGCTGGTGCCGGGCCTGGGGCACCTGCTCCAGAAGAAGTTCGACCGCGCCGCCGTCTTCTTCGTCTCCATCTGCGCCCTGGCGGCGCTGGGCCTGGCCATGGGCGCCAAGCTCTACGGCCCGCCCTTCGTGCGCGACCAGGGGCTGTTCTTGTTCCTGTTGCATGTGCTCGGCTTCGTCGGCGACCTCGGCGCCGGGCTGCTGTTTTTCGCCGCGCGCTTCCAGGGGCTGGGCCAGGTGTACT
>MEKM01000040.1 GCA_001766965.1 Acidobacteria bacterium RIFCSPHIGHO2_01_FULL_67_28
AAGGTGGTCTTGCCGTGGTCGATGTGCCCGATGGTCCCGATGTTGACGTGCGGCTTCGACCGCTCGAATTTCTCTTTCGCCATGGTGCGTCGCTACTCCTTCAGTGGCGCTGGTTACTCCCGAATCGTTGAGCTCCTGGAGCCCACGACCGGACTTGAACCGGTGACCCCGTCCTTACCAAGGACGTGCTCTACCAACTGAGCTACGTGGGCCCGAAATCCTCCGCCCCGCGCCGCGGCGTGAAAGCTGGAGCGGGAGACGGGATTCGAACCCGCGACCATCGGCTTGGAAGGCCGAGACTCTACCGCTGAGTTACTCCCGCCTCGAACCCTCACGCTGCTTGTTCACCCTCCGCATCCCGCAGGTGCTGGTGGACGGGGGAGGATTCGAACCTCCGTAGCCCACAAGGGGCGGCAGATTTACAGTCTGCTGCCATTAACCACTCGGCCACCCGTCCACCGGGGCGAGCCGCAGGCCAGCCTGGAGCTCGCGGGACGCTGCTCGGAATGACGGGCGGGAACTGCCTCGGCTTTTCGGTGTCGTGGAAAAACGGCAGGCTTGCGCCCGCCGGAGGACTCCACAATCCGTTCCTACAACCGATGCCCAGCTTTCCCGCACGCAGTCCCTGCCCGCCGTGGCCGGGACTGGAGCTGGCGAAGGGATTCGAACCCCCGACCCTCTGATTACAAATCAGATGCTCTACCGCTGAGCTACGCCAGCCCAGCCCGCCTTCCGGCGGGCCTGACAAACCAAGAAAAATACCAGAATGGCAGCCGGATTGCAAGGGGGCATCCGCACTTTTTTCGCCGCCCCCGAAACCGCCTCCGGCTTGGCGGTTGTGCCCACTTCGCCTATACTCGCGCCTTTTGATTCAAGGCCGGAGGTCCCGGATGTCTCGTGGAAGACAAGTAATGGTCTTGGTGGCGGCGGTGGCCGCAGTTGCCGCCGTTCTTTACTGGGCCTGGCGCAGCCGGCCGGACGGGGCGCCGGCGGCGCAGCCGGTTCCGGGGCTGGCCTGGGTGCCGGCGGAATCGGGGCTCGTGGCGGGCATCAACCTGGCGGCGGCGCGCGGGCAACCGTGGCTCGTGGCCGAGCTGCGCGAGGTGGCGGGCGCGCAAACCGAGACCCTCGACTACCGTGCCTTTGTCGAGGCCACCGGCTTCGATTACACCCGCGACCTCGACCGCGTCTGGCTGGGTGTGTACGGCGCGAGCGAGCAGCCCACGGTCGCGGGCGTCGCCGAAGGCCGCTTCGCGCGCGAGAAGATTCTCGCCCACGCCCGCGCCCAGGGCGCCCGAGTCACCCTCCAGGAGGGAATCGAACTCTACGAAGTCCAAACGCGCACGCAGCCCGCCGGCAACTTCGCCTTTGCTTTTCTCGACGCCACCCATGTCGCTTTCGGGTCGGATGCCCGCGCCGCCGCGCGGGTGGTCGCGTGCTGGCAGGGACGGGCGGCGGCGGTGGGCACGGACCCCGGACGCCGGGGCGAGCTCGAGCGCCTGGCGGCCGGGCAGAGCCTCTGGGCGGTGGATGACCTCGCGCGCTGGCAGCCCACCTTCCTGCGCGCGCAGAAGGATCTCCAATCGGTGGTGACGGTGCTCGCGGTCGGGGTTGCGGTGAGCGGACAGGGGCTGACACTCGAAGCGGAGGCGCGCTGCCGCGAGCCGCAACTCGCCCGGCAGCTCCACGACAACCTGCGCATCGCCGCCCTGGCGGGACGCCTGGCGCTCGCCCGGCAGCCCGACAGCGCCTCGCGGGCCGCAGGCGAGGCGCTCGGCAACTTGACCTTCACGCGCGAAGGCGACGCCGTGCGCGTTCGCGTCCTGCTTTCGCCCGAACTTGTGGCGCGTCTCCTCGGGAGTCCCGCGGCCACGCCGGCCCGGCCCTAGACACACCTTCTCCCTGCAAGCCAGCAGGGAATCAAACCGAAGTTCTAGTCGCCGCCGCGGGCGGGGAAGTTGGAGGCGTAGAGCGGGCCGCTGCGCAGGAAGCGCCAGGGGTTGACCGGCGTGTCCTGCAGGCGGACTTCGTAGTGCAGGTGCGGGCCGGTGGCGCGGCCCGAGGAGCCCACGTACCCGATCACTTCGCCGCGCTGCACCGACTGGCCGAGATACGCACGGAAGCGCGACAGGTGCGCGTACCAGGTGGTGATGCCGGCGCCGTGGTCCACCACCATCACTCGGCCGTAGCCGGAGGTCTGCGTGATGGCGACCACAAAGCCGTCGGCGGCCGCCAGCACCGGGTTGCCGAACTCGGTCGAGATGTCCACGCCGGCGTGGAAGGTGCCTTCGCCGTTGAAGGGGTCGAGCCGGTCGCCGAAGCCGGCGGTGACGTGACCGCGCACGGGCCAGAGCGAGGGCGTGTAGGTCAACTGCGTCAGGTCCTGGCCGGGGAGGGGTCGCGCGCCGCTGGCGTAGAGGGTGACGGCGGTGGCGTGCCGGCGCAGGTAGCGGTAACGCGCCAGCGTGTCGCGAAATTCATCTTCGGGTCCCAGCCGGGCGTTCGTCTCTTCCACCGTGCCGAAGGGCGTCTGGCGCAGGCGCAGCAGGCCATAGGTGGAAGCCACTTCGTTGGCGAGCGACTCGAGCGTCGTCAGGCGGGTCTGGGTCTGCGCGACATTGGACTGCAGGACGCGGTTCTGCTCGAGCAGTTGGCGCCGCTCCGCCGCCACCTGGTCGTAGCGCGTGACCTTGAAGAGCAGGTGCGCGTAGGAGGCCACGCCCGCCAGCAGCGTCCCCGCTCCCACCAGCGCCGCCAGCAGCACGGCGTAGATGAGGTAGGGCGGGATCCTCAACTTGCGGATCCCTCCGCGCTCCTCGTGCACGAGGAACAGTTGGTACGAATGTTTCTGGTTCTGCATCGCTTCTGCTCTGGCTGCCTTTCGCGAGCCGGGCAGCCCTCCCGTCCCCCCACGAACCAAACGTCCGATGCAGAAAAACCCGGCGTGTACCTGGCGTTTGTACCGCAGCGGAGCGAAGAGTGTCAAGAAAAAAGGCTTTTTTCTTCGTGGAGAGCGCTGCTTTCGCGGGCGCCCACGCCGCAGTAGAATGGCGGGAGCGATGCGGAGCGAAAGCGAAATCATCCGGGGGTTGCAGCGACGCTTCCGGGCGGGCGGCGGAGTGCGGGTCGGCATCGGCGACGACGCCGCCGTGCTGGCGGGCGACCGGCGGCGCGACTGGGTGGTCACCACCGACTGGCTCATCGAAGGCGTCCACTTCCGCCGCCAAACCCACCCGCCGCGCGCCGTCGGTTGGAAGGCGCTGGCGCGGTCGTTGAGCGACCTCGCCGCTACTGCGGCGCAACCGCGGTACGCCCTGGTGGCGCTGGCTGTGCCATCGGCCACCTCCGCGCGCTGGGTGGATGAATTCTTCGCCGGGGTCAAGGCGCTCGCCGACCGCCACGGGGTCAAGCTCGTGGGCGGCGACCTTTCTTCGGCCTCCCAGATTACGATTGACGTCCAGGCGCTCGGCGTGGTCGAGCGCGGGCGCGCCGCGCTCCTCCGCGGCGCGCGTCCCGGGGACGTTCTCTTTGTGAGCGGGACACTCGGGCTCTCTCATCTGGGATTGGCGGCGCTGCGGCGCGGGCGCGCCCGCGAGTTCCGCCGCGCGGTGCGCTTCCATCTCTACCCCGAGCCGCGGGTGCGGCTCGCGCGGTTGCTCGCGCGGCGCGGCGTGACGGCGATGATTGACGTGAGCGATGGGCTTTCAACCGACCTGGCGCACCTCGCGGAAGCGAGCGGCGTAGGCGCGCGGCTCGCGGCCGATAAGGTTCCGGTGGTGCGCTTGACCGCCGCCGAGGAGCGGCGGCTGGGCGTGACCCCCTGGGCGTTGGCCGCGAACGGCGGCGAGGACTACGAGCTGCTCTTCACTCTGCCGCCGCGAAGGGCGGCGCGTCTGCCGCTGAAACTCGCGGGCGTGCGGCTCACGGCCATCGGAGAGATCACCCGCGGGCGCGGGCTCGCGCTGGTAGGCCCCAGCGGACGCGCGCGCCCGCTCTCCGTGCGCGGCTGGGACCACTTCCGCCGGCGCTAGGAGCGCGCGGCGAACTCAACGCCTACTTCCCAAACATCGCCGTACTTGTCCACCCGCACCACCTTGGCGCGCATCTCCGGCAAGGTTTCGCCTTCGTGGTAGGGCATGAGCAGGAACACCTCCATGCCCTCGCGCAGCGGCTGGTGGACGACGAGGCAGGCGCCGTCGCGGGACGCGTTCAAGGTGTGCGTGACCTCATTGAAAGAGAGCTGCGGCGACTGGCAACGCACGCGGATAGGCAGCTCCATGCGCACCCGCCGGGCCGCGCGCCGGGGCGTGCCGTTGCGCCGGTCGGGCTCGACCCCCGACCAGCTGGTCAGCGAGTGGCAGTCCGGACAGAACAGCCGCACCTCTTGCCGCGACATCAATTCGTTGAGCTGGCTGCGGTCGAGCGGCAAGGTGCGCTGCTCGCCGCAGTTCATGCAGGCCAGCAATTGGCCGCCGGCGGGCAGCGGGGTTGCAGGCATGGACATGGCGTCCTCCCTGCCAACCCCTTCGCCTCACCCTACCCCCGCCCGGCGGGAAGGTCAATAGAAAGATGGACGGATTTGACGCGCGGGCATCCGGAGGAGTAGGCTAACGAGAAAGTTCGGGCGGGGAGAGGACGATGATCCCACGGCGCGTTTTCTCTGGGCGGCTATTCTTGTTGGGCGCCGTTTTCCTCGGGGGAGCCTGGGCGCTGGCCCAGCAAGCGCCCCCGCCGGAGTTGCCCGCCACCGTCCTGCGCGTCACGACGCGCCTGGTGCTGGTGGACGTCGTGGTCACCGACAAGGACGGCAACCCGGTGCGCGACCTGACTCGGCACGACTTCCAGATCTTCGAAGACGGCAAGCCGCAGCGCCTCGCCACTTTTTCCTTCGAGACCCCCGCCCGGCGCCCGCCGATGCCGCCCGAGCCGCTGCCCCCGAATGTCTACACCAACCGGCCGGAATACCGGATGCCCCCGGGGCCGCTGACCATCCTGCTGCTCGACGGCCTGAACACGCCGGTCCAGCAACAGGCCTTTGTGCGCGACCAGATGCTGCGCTACGTCGCCACCCAGCTCCGGCCCAACCAGCGCACCGCCATCCTGGCCTTGAGCAACCAGCTTTTCCTCTTGCAGGACTTCACCTCCGACCCGCAGCTGCTGCTCGAGGCATTGAAGAAGTTTACCGTCCAGCCTTCGGTCCAACTGGCGCGGGAGCAGCCCGACACGCCGATGCCGGCGGAGGCCGCCCAGCTGCTGGCGGAATTCGGCCGGGGAACCCTGGCGACCATCGAGCGCTTCCAGACCGAACGGTCCGCGGCGGCCACGGACATGCGCGTGCAGATGACCCTCGGCGTGTTGCGAGCGCTGGCCCGCGCCACCGCCGGCTACCGCGGCCGCAAGAACCTCATCTGGATTTCCTCGGCCTTTCCCTTCCACATCGTCCCGGAGAACGCCGACGACTTCGACCTGTACCGCTCCTACGCCGACGAGATGCGCCGGACCGCGGCGCTGCTGGCCGACGCCCAGGTGGCGGTGTACCCGGTGGATGCGCGCGGGCTGGTGGGCTTCACCATGGCCGACGCTTCCAATCCCGCCCGCGGCCAGTTCGGCCAAAGCCTGGCGGGTGGGGAGTTCAGCCAGACCGTCACCCGGAGCATGGAGGTGGTGGCCAGTTCCCACGCCACCATGAACAATATCGCCGCCGACACCGGCGGCCGCGCCTACTACAACCGCAACGACATCGACGCCGCCGTGGACTTGAGCATCGCCGACGGCTCCACCTACTACTCGGTGGGCTACTACCCGGACAAGGAGAAATGGGACGGGAAGTTCCGCCGGATTGAGGTGAAGGTGGCGCGCGAGGACGTGAAAGTCCGTTACCGCCGCGGCTACTATGCTTTTGACCCGCTGGATCGCCCCAAGCCCAAAGAGGTCAAGGGCGACAAAGAGACCAAGATCAAGGACCAGGAGCTGCTGGCGGCGTTGAACGACCCGCTGCCGGCCACCGTCGTCACTTTCCTCGCCCACGTGCCCCCGCCGCCGGCGCCCCTGCCGGGCTTCGGCGCGCCGGTGACCGTGCAGTTCCTGGTGGACGCGAAGACGCTCTCCTTCGAAGAGGCTTCCGACGGCCGGCGGCGCTTCGACGCCGATTTCCTGGTGGCGGCCTTCCAGCCGGACGGCAAGGTGGCGAAGAGCTTGAACCACACGGTGGGGGCGCCGCTCTCGGCGCCGTCTTACGCGCGCGCGCTCGAACAGGGACTGCCCTACGAGATGAAGCTCGAGCTCGAGCCCGGGAGCTACCAGCTGCGGCTCATCGTCCGCGACAACCGCACCGGCCTCCTCGGCACCACCGACGTTCCCCTCATCGTCAACAAGCCCTAGTGCCGTTCCAACTATTCGGGACTAGGCCCCTGAAGGACTGGCGCCGCCCCACTAGTGATTTGTGACTGTGCCCCTGCGCCGAAGAAGTTGGAACGGCCCTAGCGGACCAAGTACCAGCGCGTCTGGCGGGGGATGAAGAAGCGCATCCCCTGGGGCGTGAGCGCGGCGTCGTCTTCCATCATGACGAAGACGTCCTGGCCGTCCCACTCCGGCACCGCCGTCCTCGTGTTCAGCTCAATCGAGGTGTAAGAGCCGGGCCGCAACGGCAGCGAGCCGCGCAGGCCCGGGCTCGAGCCCGAGGTGAACGACCCGATGGCCGCGCCCACGAAGTGGCCGTAGTTGCCGATGGAGTGGGAGTAAATCATGGCGTTGAGCTCCGCCGCTTTCGCCCGCTCCATCGAGGCGAAGTAGGTCTCCTGGCCCGTGCGCCCGGGCTGCATCTCCGACAGCAGGATGTCCTGGAGGCGGTTGGTGTTTTCGAGGGCGCGCTGGAGGCCGGCGGGGACCTCCTGCTCGCCCTCGCGCAGGATGTAGGCGTGTTTCTGGTAGTCGGTCGAAAAATCCAGGTAGATGATGCCGAAGTCGAGGTGCAAGACGTCGCCGCGCTCCAGCACGAACTCATCGGGCGGCACCTCGGAGGGGTCGAACTTCATCCCGCGGCGCTCGACGCGCAGGTCGGGCCGGAACCAGATGCCGACGTTGTGGTCGGCGCAGCGCTGGCGGATGTACCAGAGCACGTCGCCGACGGTGGTCTTGCCCGGCGTGATGATTCTGCTGCTGAACGCTTCTTCCCAGATCTTGCGCGTCACCTCGGCGGCCTCGCGGAAGAGCGCTTCCTCTTCCGGCAGGCGGGTGTCGAGATAATCAATCGCCAGCCGCTCGGCGCTGACCAGGCGCTTCGCGTAGTCCGGGCCGAGCGCTTCGACCAGGTAGTCTTTCATGGAAGCCGTCAGGCCGTCGGCCGCTGAAGTTTGCTCGGCCATGTTCACCCCGATGCGGCGCGGCTGGTACTGCTCGACTAGCTTCCGCAGCTCCTCTCCCACCGCCTTGCCGCGGGCCGCGATGACGCGGTCATAGAAGGGCGCCCCCTGCTTCCACTGGTGGCTGCCGATGACGATGCGCTCGGGCCGCGCCCCACCGGCGTCAATGAAAACATAGGCGTTGCGCCCGCCGGGGTAGGTGCCGTCGGGCGTGACGAAAGGGAAGACCGGGTCGACGTTGTACTCGCGGGTCAGTACGATCCAGAGTTGGATGTCGTTCGCCCGCATGGCCGGGCCGAGGACGGTGTCGAGTTTCTTGAGGACAATCTGGTCGTGCAGCCGGGCCCGCTCGTGCTCCGTCCGCGTCCCCTCGACTCCGCCCACCGGGACCAGGAAAAGCACCCCGAGGAGAATTGCCAGTGCGGCTCGCTTTGCCATAGGAACCTCCCACGAGATGGTCGCCATTCTACAACGCCGAGCGCAGGAGCTTGATCGTGGCCACCAGCAGCACGACGCCCAGGACGCGTCGCAGCCACAGCCCGCGAAAGCGATGCGCCCCGAGATAGGACCCGACGAGCCCGCCGGCAAAAGCCACGGCGACCAGCGGGACAAGCCCCGTCCAGTCCACCGGACTCTTCAACAGCTGCCCGTAGAGCCCCGCGAGAGAGTTGAGCCAGATGAAGGCCGCTGAAACGGCGGCGGTGCGCTTGGCGTCCGCCCACTTCAGCAGGATGATGAGCGGGCTCAAGAAAATCCCGCCGCCCACGCCGATGACGCCCGAGACGAACCCGATAGCCGCGCCTGCGGGCAGGGTCACCCAAAGCGACGGCGCGCGCAGGAAGGACTCCTCCGCCGGCGGCGGGACGACGACCAGCAGCCGATAGGCCGCGAAGATCAACGCCCCGGCCAGGATGATCAAGTAAGCGCGGGCCGAAACCGGCGCGAGGCCGCCCAGGAAGGCGAAAGGAATCGAGGTCAGCAGAAACGGCCAGAGCAGCCGTGGGTTGAAGTGCCCGGCGCGCCGGTAGCTCAAGAAGGACGTGCCGGCCACCAGCAGGTTCAGGCAAAGCGCGCCCGGCGCCATGGCCGCCGGCGCCAGGCCGAAGAAGGAGAGCACGGCCAGGTACCCCGAGGCGCCGCCGTGGCCGACCGAGGAGTAGGTCAACGCGACGAAGAACACCAGTCCGAGCAGCAGGGCCAACAGAGCCGGGTCCTCGGGTAGCATGGGAGCGCCTATGAAAGCACAAGTCCGCGTCCGGCGCAGCAGGAAAGGGCGGAGGCCTTGACAGGGGAGCTAGAAGTTAACTATAGTTAATATTGGAGGCCTCCATGAGCCCCAAGGCTGTCCTCGGACTCTTCCTGCAAACCGTTCTCGCCTTCACGCTCATCGTTCTCGCCTGGGGATTGGACGATTGGCGCGGCTTCTTCGCCGAGCCAGCGCGGGCGGGGCTGGTGGCAGTGGCCGGGCTTACCCTGGTGGCGGTGGTGGCGCTGCGGCTGGATGTGCAGCCTTTCCGCAAGGGCCAGCGGCCGGTGGGGCGCCAGCGCTACCTGCTGCCGCTCATCATCGTTATCGGCCTCTCTCTGATCGCGTTCCTGCCTTACGCGGACCGGCGCGGGCTGCTGACCTTTGCCGCCTCCGGCTGGCTGCGCTGGCTGGGCCTGGGGCTCTACGTCGCGGGCAACGCGCTGGCCTTTGCGGCGGTCAAGACTCTCGGTAAGCAATACAGCGGCTATGTGACATTGCAGGACGGCCACCAGCTCGTGACCACGGGCCTCTACGGCCTCATCCGCCACCCCATTTACTTGCGGGCGCTGATGGTGGTGATCGGGCTGCCGCTTGTCTTTCGCAGTTGGCTGTTCTTGGTCATGTTGCCGCTCGGCGCGGTCTTCGTGGCGGCGCGCATCCGGGCGGAAGAGAAGCTGTTGGCGGACGAATTCGGCGCGGAGTTTGAAGCCTACCGGCGGCGCACCTGGCGCCTGCTTCCCTACATCTACTAGGAGAGCCAGCCGCTGCGGTAGGTGACCCACCACCAGGCCGCTCCCGCCACCACGGTGAGCAGCGTGCCCATCAGGAACGAAAAGTTGAAGGTGAGAACCAGGCTGATGACGGCGAGCCCGAGCCAGAAGAGCTTTTTCTGCATTAGAGCCCGTGCCGGGCGGAGCGCGAATCGAGCCGACCCAGTCCGGCGGCACGGGCGTTTTCCACCGCTTCCCGGTATTCCGCGCTGGTGATAGGGCGGCTGATCTCGACGTATTCTTTCGCCGAAACCTTGCCGGCCGGGTAGTACTGCGCCATCACGTTCACGTAGGTGTCGGGGCCCAGCTCCCGCGCAATCCACTCCATGATCTCCCGCGTGCCGGCGATGCCGCCTGGCATCACCAAGTGGCGCAGCAGCACCCCGCGCCGCGCCAGGCCGTTTTCATCGAATACCAGAGGACCGACTTGCCGGTGCATGGCCTTGATGGCGCGCCGGGCGGCCTCGGGGTAGTTCGGGGCCTTCGCGTAGTGCCGCGCCATCTCCGGGTCCCAGAACTTGAAGTCGGGCATATAGATGTCGACGACGCCGTCCATCAGTTCGATGGAGTCGAGCGAGTCGTAGGCGCTGGTGTTGTAGACGAGCGGCAGGCGCAGCCCGCGCGCGATGGCGAGCGGCAGCGCCTCGAGAATCTGCGGGACGACGTGCTCCGGCGTGACGAAGTTGATGTTGTGGCAGCCGCGCTCCTGGAGCGCGAGCATCAGGGCGGCCAGCTCCGCCGGCTTGGTCGCGCGCCCGCCGCCCTGCCAGCTGATGTCGTAGTTCTGGCAGAAGACGCAGCGCAGGTTGCACCAGGAGAAAAAGATCGTGCCGGAGCCGCTCCAGCCTCGCAGGCAGTCCTCTTCGCCGAAGTGCGGGAAGCAGCTCGAAACCACGGCGTAGCGGCCGGTCTTGCAGACGGCGAACTTGTCGGCCAGGCGGTTGACGTGGCAGTCCCGCGGGCAGACGGTGCAGTCTTCGAGCAGCGCGAGCGCTCGCTCCACCCGCCGCTCGAGCTCTCCCGATTCGTGGAGCCGCAAGTAGGCGGGCTCGAACTTCGTGCGCTGGGCTCGCGCTGGTGCGGCCACGGGACACCTCTTGAGACAATTCTAGCAGGGCTAGGCAAGCGGCCGCCTGCTCCGCTGGCAACACTTGACAATGGCAGGCTCATATCCTATACTATCAGTGGACTAAGAGCACTCTCGTAACTTGTTGATAGTAGAATACATTAGCCATCCTTACGGAGGGAAGAGAAATGGGCAAGATCATCGGGATTGACCTGGGGACGACCAATTCAGTCGTGGCGGTGATGCAGGCCGGCGAGCCGGTGGTGATCCCCAACCAGGAAGGCAGCCGCCTGACCCCGTCGGTCGTAGGCTTCACCAAGACCGGCGAGCGACTGGTGGGCCAGGTGGCCAAGCGCCAGGCCATCACCAACCCCGAGAACACCGTCTACTCCATCAAGCGTTTCATGGGCCGCCGCCAGGAGGAAGTGCAAAACGAGATCAAGATGGTGCCCTACAAAGTGGTGCGGGCGGCGAACGGCGACGCGCGCGTGGAGGTGATGGGCAAGCAATACTCGCCCCCCGAAGTCTCGGCGATGATTCTGCAGAAACTCAAGCAAGCGGCCGAGGACTACCTGGGCGAGAAGGTCACGCAGGCGGTCATCACCACTCCGGCCTACTTCAACGACGCCCAGCGCCAGGCGACGAAAGACGCCGGGCAGATCGCGGGCTTGGAAGTGATGCGCATCATCAACGAGCCCACGGCGGCGGCGCTCGCCTACGGGCTCGACCGCAAGAAGGACGAAGTCATCGCCGTGTACGACTTCGGCGGCGGCACCTTCGACATCTCCATCCTGGAGGTGGGCGAAGGCGTGGTGGAGGTCAAGGCCACCAACGGCGACACCCACCTCGGCGGCGACGACATCGACCAGAAGATCATCGACTGGATCATCGAGGAGTTCAAACGCGACCAGGGCATCGACCTCTCCAAAGACCGCATGGCCTTGCAGCGGCTGAAGGAGGCGGCCGAGAAGTCGAAGGTCGAGCTCTCGCAGCTCCAGGAATCCGAAATCAACCTGCCCTTCGTCACCGCCGACCAGGCCGGGCCCAAGCACCTGGCGCTGAAGCTGACCCGCGCCAAGCTCGAGCAATTGATGGAAGATCTGGTGCAACGCACGCTCGGCCCCTGCCGGCAGGCGATGGAAGACGCCGGGTTGAAGCCGGAGCAGATCAACGAAGTGGTGCTGGTGGGCGGCTCGACCCGGATTCCCCGCGTGCAGCAGGTGGTGCGGGAGCTCTTTGCCCGGGAGCCGCACAAAGGCGTGAACCCGGACGAAGTGGTGGCGGTGGGCGCGGCGGTGCAGGGCGGCGTGCTGGGCGGCGAGGTGAAGGACTTGCTGCTGCTCGACGTCACCCCGCTCTCGCTCGGCATCGAGACCCTCGGCGGCGTCATGACCACGCTCATCACCCGCAACACCACCATCCCCACCCGCAAGAGCGAGACGTTTTCGACCGCCTCCGACAACCAGACTTCGGTCGAAATCCACGTCCTGCAGGGCGAGCGGCCCATGGCGCGCGACAACCGGACGCTGGGCAAGTTCCACCTGGTGGGGATTCCGCCGGCGCCGCGCGGCATCCCGCAGATCGAGGTGGCTTTCGACATCGACGCCAACGGCATCTTGAACGTCCACGCCCGCGACACCGCCACCAACCGCGAGCAGAAGATCACCATCACCGCCTCCAGCGGCCTCTCCAAGGATGAAGTGGACAAGATGCAGAAGGACGCCTCTGCCCACGCCGACGAAGACCGGCGGCGGCTGGCCGAGGTCGAAACCCGCAACCGGCTCGACACCCTGGTCTACTCGGTCGACAAACTCCTGCGGGAGAACCGCGACAAGCTCGCCGACGACGACGTCAAGCAGACCCAGTCGGCGCTTGAGGACGCCCGCAAGGCCCTGAACGAGGGCGGGCTCGACCGCATGACCGCCGCCTTCGACGCCCTCACCCAGGCCAGCCACAAGCTGGCGGAGGCCATGT
>MEKM01000041.1:0-9107 GCA_001766965.1 Acidobacteria bacterium RIFCSPHIGHO2_01_FULL_67_28
ACGAAGAGTTTCCCTTCCCCGATCTCGATGCGCTTCGGGTCTACCTTCAGCAGGTGACCGGCCATGCGCGCCAGCTTCTGCTTGAGCTTTTGCAGCGAGAGGAACATCGCCGTGCCGCCTACGGCGGTGGCGCGGCTGCCGAAGGTGCCGATGCCATAGGGCACGGCCTGGGTGTCGCCGTGGGTGACGATGACGTCCTCGGGCGAAATGCCCAGCTCGTCGGCGACGATTTGCGCGAACGAAGTCTCCTGCCCCTGGCCATGCGGCGAGGCGCCGGTGAGCACGGTCACCTTGCCGGTGGGCTCGATGCGCACCGTGCCGCTCTCCCAGCCGCCGGCCGGCATGGCCGACGACGGCCCCATGGCGCAGATTTCGACGTAGGTCGAAAGCCCGATGCCCAGGTACCGGCCCTGCTTCCACAGCCGCTTCTGCTCCTCGCGCAGCTTGGTGTAGTCGACCTGCTCGAGCGCCTTCTTGAGCGTGGCCTCGTAGTTGCCGCTGTCGTAGATGACGCCCGTGGGCGTGCTGTAGGGAAAATCTTTCGGCCGCGGAAAATTCTTGCGGCGGACCTCGACCGGGTCGATGCCGAGGTCCAGCGCCACCAAGTCCACCATGCGTTCGATGAGGAAGGTGGCCTCGGGGCGCCCGGCGCCGCGGTAGGCGTCGGTCGCCATCTTGTTGGTGAAGACGCCGACATACTCGATCTTCACCGCGGGAATCTTGTAGCAGCCGAGCAGCAGCAAGCCGGTCAGCGTGGGGATAACGGCCGTGAGCAACTGGTGGTAGGCGCCGAGGTCGGCCGTGAGGCGGACCTTCAAAGCCAGAATGCGCCCGTCCTTCGTCACCGCCGCCTCGACGTCGTTGATTTGGTCGCGGCCGTGGATGGTGGCGAGGAAATTCTCGCGGCGGGTCTCGATCCACTTCACCGGCCGGCCCAGCTTCATCGCCAGGTGCGCGATGAGCGCCTCCTCCCCGTAGACGTTGAGCTTGCTGCCAAAGCCGCCGCCCACTTCCGGCGCAATCACCCGCACGCGCATCTCGGGCACGTTCAGCATCGCCGCCAGCTGCGTGCGCAAGAGATGCGGAATCTGCGTCGACGACCAGACCGTCAACTGCTCGGCGCCCGCGTCGTAGCTCGCCAGCACCCCGCGCGGCTCCATCGCCACCGGAATCAGGCGCTGGTTGACGAATCGCTGCCGCACCACATGCGCCGCTTTGGCAAAGGCCTTGTCGGGGAAGCCGGCCTCGACTTTCCACAGGCAGGCCTGGTTGTCCTTGAACTGCGCGTGGACGCGTGGGGAGTTTTTCTCGAGCGCCTTCTCCGGGTCGGTGACCGCGGGGAGAGGCTCGTAGTCCACCTCAATCAAGTCTACAGCGTCGCGGGCGCGGTAGCGGTCATCCGCCACCACCACCGCCACCGGCTCGCCCACGTGATTGACTTCCTCAATCGCCAACGGCGGGTGCGGCGGAACTTTCAGCTCCGGCAGCGCCGACGCCGTCGGGATCATGCCCAGAACGCCACGCACGTCCTCGCCCACCAGCACCGCCACCACGCCGGGGGCGCGCTCGGCGGCCGAACGGTCGATCCTCTGGAGGCGAGCGTGCGCGTAGGGGCTGCGCAGGAAGGCGGCGTAGAGCTGGCCGGGCAGCGCCAGGTCGTCCACGTAGTGCGCCAGGCCCTGGATGAGGCGCGGGTCTTCCTTCCGCTTCATCCGCTGCCCGACCCACTTGGCCTTCGTCGCCATGGCTCCTCTAGCGCTTCCGCCCGCTTGGTTTCATCTTGCGGGCTGCGGATTGAATGGCGTTGACGATGTGCTGGTAGCCGGTGCAGCGGCAGAGGTTGCCGGCGATGGCGCGGCGGATTTCCGCTTCGCTCGGGTCAGGGTTCCCGGCGAGAAGCGCCGCCCCGGCGAGAATCATTCCCGGCGTGCAGTAGCCGCACTGGAGGCCGTGCTCCTCCCAGAAGCCTTCCTGCACGGGGTGGAGCTTGCCGTCGCGGGCCAGTCCTTCAATGGTGGTGAGGTCCGCGCCGTCGGCCTGGACGGCGAGCAGCGTGCAGGACTTTACGGCCTTGCCGTCGAGCAGAACCGTGCAGGCGCCGCAGAGCGAAGTCTCGCAGCCGATGTGGGTGCCGGTCAAGCCGAGGAGGTCGCGGAGGTAATGCACGAGCAGCAGGCGCGGCTCGACTTCCGTCGTGTGCGCGCGGCCGTTGACCTTGAGAGAAATGCGGACGCCCATCCCCCCCGCCTCGTGGTGCGGAAAGAATCTCCCAGGAGAGCCCGAACGTCAAGCCGCCCAGGGTTTGACCCAAATCCGCTCGGTGGCGTTCTTGCCGAGATGCACGGTCTTACCCGCCACCACGAGCTGCGCTTCGTCGTAATCCCTGTGCTCGACCACGAGGCGCGTTCCCGGGCGCAGGCGCCGCTGGTCGAGGTAGTCCAAGAAGCGCCGGTCTTTCTCGAACACGCAGAGAATTTCGACCCGCTGGCCGGCGGGCACTTCGCTCAAGGGACGCGCCTTCTCGGTGCGCTTGAGCGCGGCCAGGCCGCCCGAGAGCGGGGCGCCGTGCGGGCAAGTGGTGTCGGTGCCGAAGTGTTTAAGCAGCAGCTGCTCCAGCTCGGGGGAGATGGCGTGCTCGAGCTTTTCGGCCTCGTCGTGCACGCGCGTCCAGGACATCCCCAGCACTTCCACCAGGAGCTTTTCTGCCAGCTGGTGGCGCAGGATGAGGTGGCCGGCGAGCTCGCGGCCCTTGCGGGTCAGCTCAATGCGCCCGCGCGCCTCAAGGCGCACCGTGCCGTGGCGCGCCATGCGCTTGAGCGCCGCGGTCACGGCCGGCGGCGTCACCCCCAGCTCGTCCGACAGGCGCGCCCCGTTCGGCACCTGGTCTTCCTGCTCCATTTCCAGGATGGCCTTCAGGTAGTCTTCCTGGGAAACGCTGCTGCGCTGACGACGCCCCGCCATGGCGTGCCATTATAGCAACGCGGCGGGGCGGTTCAAGCGGCCGGGGGTTCAGGCCGCCGGGGCCGGCGGCGGCCCCCCGGTGGAAGACTTCTTCAAGTCGGCCAGCAGGCGCTTGATCTTGCGCTCCAGCTGGTCGCGGACTTTCCGATAAGTCCCAATCGCCTCCCCATACGGGTCGCGGATGTCCCACTGCTCGACGCGGCCGCGGAAGGCCGGCACCACCGACCGCCAGGGCAGCCCCGTCAGGTTGACCAGCAAGTCCACCTGTTCCCAGTCGATCGCCTCGCGCCCCTTCGACTCCTGCCCTTCCAGGCTGACTTTTTTCTCCGCCATCACCTGGTAGGTTTCCGGCGTGATGCTGCCGAGCGGGGTCATTCCCGCGCTCATCGGCTCCACCTCGAGGTTTTTCGCACGGGCCAGGTGACGCGTCCAGGCCTCGGCCATCTGGCTGCGCGCGGCGTTGCCGACGCAGACGAAGGCGATGCGGTGCTTCTTCTTGGTTTCGGGTTGCGGGAAGAACCTGGGCTTGGGCCGCACGGCAGCGGCGAAGGCCATCATCTTCGTCCGGCCGGCGCCGCCGGACGCGCGCGCGCCAGCTGCAGGAAGTGCTCGTGCAGCGCGGTGTCGGAGGTGAGCTCCGGATGGAAGGTCGCGAGCAGGCACAAGCCCTGCTCGACCGCCACCGGCAGGGCGTCGCACTCGGCCACCACGCGCGCCTCCGCGCCCACGCGGCGGATGATGGGGGCGCGGATGAAGACCATCTCCAGCGGCGCGCCCGTCAGGGTCGAGCGCCCGCGGCGCACGGCGCTGCTGACCTGGCGGCCGTAAGCGTTGCGCTCGATGGTCACATCCACCAGCCCCAGGCTCGCCTGCGGCGGCTTCGTCACTTCCTTGGCCAGCAGGATCGCGCCCGCGCAGGTGCCGAACAAGGGCTTGCCCTCGACCGGCAGCCGCCGCAAGGCTTCGAGAAAACCGTTGCTCTCGAGGAACTTGAGCATCGTCGTGGTCTCGCCGCCGGGAATGATGAGTGCGTCCACCGCGGCAAGCTCGTTGGGCCGCTTGACGTAGGCCCACTCCACGCCCAGCCGCTCGAGCACGCGGGCGTGCGCTTCGAAGTCGCCTTGCAGTGCCAGGATGCCGACTTTCATTCGCAGTTCATCCCTCACGTCTGTCATCCTGAGCGAAGCGAAGGATCGCGGGCACGATTCTTCGCTCCGCACTCGCATTCATCTTGGCTGGAGCTTTGTGAACGGGCTCCGCTCAGAATGACAGAACACAATAAACCCAAGACCCTACTTGCCCCGCGTCTGCAGCAACTCCGCTTCGGAGAGCGTGCGGACGTCGAGGCCCTTCATGGCCTCACCCAGCTCTTCGGAGGCCGCCAGCACCGCCTTGGGGTCCTGGTAGTGCGTGGTGGCCTGGACGATGGCGCGGGCGCGGCGGTCGGGGTCGGACGACTTGAAGATGCCCGAGCCGACGAAGACGGCTTCGGCCCCGAGCTGCATCACCAGCGCGGCGTCGGTGGGCGTGGCGATGCCGCCGGCGGAAAAGTTCGGCACCGGGAGCTTGCCGTGCGCGGCCACCCACTCGACGAGCTCCAAAGGCGCGCCCAGCCGCTTCGACTCTTGCACCAGCTCTTCCTTTGCCATCACGGTCAGCTTCTTCATCGTGCCCACGATGGCGCGCATGTGGCGCACGGCTTCGACCACGTTGCCCGAGCCCGCCTCGCCCTTGGTGCGGATCAGGGCGGCGCCTTCGGCGATGCGGCGCAGGGCCTCGCCCAGGTCGCGGCAGCCGCAGACAAAGGGCACGCGGAAGGTGTGCTTCCAGACGTGGTTTTCTTCGTCGGCGGGCGTCAGCACTTCGCTTTCGTCGATGAAGTCGACCTCGAGCGCCTCGAGCACCTGGGCCTCGACGAAGTGCCCGATGCGCACCTTCGCCATCACCGGAATGGAGACCGTCGCCATGATCTCGCGGATGATTTTCGGCGAGGCCATGCGCGCCACCCCGCCTTCCTTGCGGATGTCAGCCGGGACGCGCTCGAGCGCCATCACCGCGCAAGCGCCCGCCTTCTCGGCGATGGCGGCCTGCTCGGCGTTGGTGACGTCCATGATGACGCCGCCCTTGAGCATCTCCGCCAGGCCGACCTTGACCCGCCACTGCTCGTCGCTGAAGAAGTTCATTGCCGTTCTCCTTCGAGATGATTTCGCAAAATCCTACACCAGGGCCACGCGGGCGCGGCGGCGGGTCTCGCGCTCCGCCGGCCGGCGCTGCCGCAGCTCGCTCTTGATGAGCCCGCCCAGAACCTCGATCCCCTGCTCGATTTGCTTCTCCTTCACGCAGGGGAAGCTCAAGCGCAGCGTGTTCGGCTGCGTCCCCTGGAAGTAGAAAAAGCGTCCCGGGGCGAAGAGCACCTGCCGCTCGCGCGCCTTGTAGAGCAGCGCCCCGGCGTCCAGCCCCGCCGGCAGCGTGACCCACAAAGACATCCCACCCTCGGGCCGCGTCCAAGTGACTCCCTCGGGGAAGTGCGCGGCCAGCGCCGCCTCCAGCCGCTCCAGCCGCCCCCGATAGAGCGTCCGGGCGCGCTTGATGAGCTTCGTGAGCAGGCCGCGGCGGCAGAATTCGGCCAGGGCCGCTTGGGCCAGCTGGTCGGTGTGGAGGTCGGTCGCCTGCTTGGCGACGCGCAGCCGCTCGATGACCGGCTCGCTCGCCACCAGCCACCCCACCCGCAATCCCGGGAAGCAGACCTTGGAGAAGCTGTCGAGATGCACGACAAGGCCGTGGGTGTCGAGCGCCTTGAGCGGGGGCAACTCCCGCCCGCGCAGGCGCAGGGCGCTGTAGATGTTGTCCTCGACCACCGGCACCTGGTGCCGCGCGGCCAGCTCCAGCACGCGCTTGCGGGCGTCGAGCGAAAGCGTCGTGCCCGTGGGGTTGTGGAAGCTCGGCGTGAGCAAGAGCAGCCGCACCCGCTGCTGGTTGAGCAGGGTTTCGAGTGCCTCCAGGTTCACGCCTTTTTCCGTCACCGGCACGCCCAGGCAGCGCACGCCGCCGCCGTTGAAGGTCTGGATGGCGCCCGGGTAGACCGGGTTTTCCAGCAGCACGTTGTCGCCCGGGCGGAGGAACACCTTGCGCACCAGGTCGAGCGCCTGCTGGCAGCCGTTGGTGATGAGCAGCTCGCGGTCGCCCGCCTGGATGCCCTCGCGGGCGAGCTCCTGGCGGAGGAACTCCTTGAGCGGCGGGTAGCCGTCGGAGGGGCCAAGCTGCAAAAGCGTGCGGCCGTCGCGCCGCACCACATCGCTCGTGGCCCGGCGGAACTCTTCGACGGGGAAAAGCTCGTCGGCGGGCCGGGCGGTGGTGAAGGAAATCACCCGGCGGTCGGCCGCGGCGGTGACGTCGGCCATCAGGAAGTCGAGCGGGTCGTCAGCCGGCTGGTCGGCGAAGAGCGTGGACCAGAGGTAACCGTTCTCGAGCGTGGCGGTATAAGACGGGTGGGCGGTCCCTCGTCCCGCGGCGCGGGACTCGGGATGAACGGGCTTCGCGGCCTGCGGCGACTCAGCGACAAACGTGCCGCGGCCGACGTGGCCCGCAATCCAGCCGTCGGCCGTCAGGTCGGCGTAGGCGTTGGCGACCGTGGTGCGATGGACGCCCAGGCGCTGGGCGAGCTCGCGGCTGGGCGGCAGGCGGTCACCGACAGCCAGGGCGCCGCTCGTAATCAACTGGCGGATTTGGTCGCGGATCTGGCGATAGAGCGGGACGGCATTGGCGGGGTCGAGCTGGAGAATCACGGGGACTTCCTCCGGCTCCCGATTGTCTCTTTCTACCCTACCAATATAGCGTAGTGCGACGGGCTGTAAAGAGCCAAATTGTCTCCCCGGCGGGTACCCGCTTCCCCGCCCCGACGGGGGCGGCCTACATGGGTTCCCAGAGCTTGGGGTCGGCCGGGAACTCGATGCCCCAGAAGTTGCCGGCCTCGGGGAACTCGAAGCCCACCTCGGCCAGGCCTTCCTCGCCGCCCAGGCCGCGGTAGACGACGCGGGCCCGGCCCTCCTTCCCTTTCTCGGGCCAGGCCAGGGTGATGTCGGTGCCGGGTTTCAAAGGGGTCTCGGCCAGCAGCATTCCTCCGTGGCGGCTCCAGAGGCGGGTCTCGACGACTTCTTCGCGCGGGTTGCCCTCGGAGTCCTTCCAGCGCAGCAGGAGCGTGGTGCGGCGGGCCAGGCGCACGCTGCGGCGGATGTAGGGCTTGACCTCCTGCACGTAACCGACGATGGCGCGCCGGTCATCCTCCGTGAGGTTGATGAACTGGACGCCCATTTGCGCCCCGGGCCTGGTGTGCATCACGCGCGCCGCCGCTTCGACGTGGCCGCCGCCGGGCAGGTTGAAGCGCACCACCACTTCGCTGCCCGCCTCGAAAGTGTCGCGGGTGAGGACCAGCATGCCGCCCACGCTGATGTTCTCGACCCGCCCCAGGCAGGTCTGCCCCCGGGCGCGACTCTCCACCTGCGTGACCAGCGTCACCCGCGGGTGCCTGCGCGGATTCCGCCACGGCGGCGCGGAAGGTTCCATGCGGCTCGGCTCGACCTTGCTGGAAGCGTTATCCTAGAGCAAACAACCCGTGGGTCAAGGTCTTTTGATGCCGGCGGCCCGCCGCCGGTCGCTTAGGCCCGCAGCTTGAAGCGCTGAATCTTTCCCGTCGCGGTCTTGGGGAGCTCGGCGACAAACTCGACCCGCTGCGGCACCTTGTAACCCGGGAGGCTCCGGCGGACGAAAGCGCGCAGCTCTTCCGCCTCCGCTGAAGCTCCGGCGGACAGGTCGGCCAACACGCGTGGTTCGCGGGGGACGACGTGGGCGACGATTTGCGTCAGACCGTCGGGGTCGCGCCGGCCGACGACCGCCGCCTCGGCCACCGCCGCGTGGGCGAGCAAAGCGTTCTCCACCTCGAGCGGCGAAACCCAGAGGCCGCTCACCTTGAGCATATCGTCGCCGCGGCCGCAGTAGCGGAAGAAGCCGTCGGGGTCGCGGGTGAACTTGTCGCCGGTGACGACCCAGTCGCCCTGGCGGGCGCGCGCCGTCAGCTCGGGCTTGTCCCAGTAGCCGGCAAAAGCGCTCGCGCCGCGCACCCAGAGGTTCCCCATCGTGCCGTCTTCGGCGGCGCGGCCCTCGTCGTCCACGATGCGGGCCTCGTAGCCGGGCACAAGCGGCCCACAACTGCCCGGGCGCGCCGCCCCGGGCCGGTTCGACATGAACATGTGGAGCATCTCCGTGGTGCCGATGCCGTCGAGGATTTCCTGCCCGAAGCGCTCGCGGAAGCGCGCGAAGAGCTCCGCCGGCAGGGCCTCGCCCGCCGACACGCAGGCGCGGACCGAGTCGAGCCTGCCTGCGCCGGCAGGCCGCGGTCGCGTCCCTTCGGCGGCGCGCAGCATGGCCCCGTAGATGGTCGGGACGGAGAAGAAGAGCGTGGGTCGGTGGCGCTCCAGCACCTCGAAGAGCTTTTCCGGCGTCACCCGCTCGGGCAGCAGCACGGTGGCCGCGCCCGCGCTGAAGGGAAAGTAGCCGGCGTTGCCGAGCCCGTAGGCGAAGAAAAGCTTGGACGCGGAGAAGGCGACGTCGTCCGGCTGAAGGCCGAGCACCTGGCGGGCGAAGCTATCGGAGGTCGCGAGCATGTGCCGATGGCGGTGCATGGCGGCCTTGGGCTGGCCGCCGCTGCCGGAGGTGTAGAGGAAGAAGGCCACGTCATCGGGCTTCGTGCTCTGGGCTTCGTTCATCGGACGGACGCGCGCAAGCCAGTCCTCAAGCGCTTCGCAACCGGAGGCGCGCCCGCCCACGGTCACGACGCGGAATCCCGGGTCGGGAACCTGCAAGACGCGGAGGGCTTCGGCGAAGCTCTCGGCCTCGACCACCGCCAGGCGCGGCCGGCAGTCGGTGACGTAGTAGGCGTAGTCAGGGGCGCGCGTGAACGGGTTCACCGGCACGGCCACCGCGCCCATCTTGATGGCGCCGAAGAAACAGGCGAGCCAGTCCGGCGAGTCGGGCAGGATGAGCAGCACGCGGTCGCCCGGTCGGACGCCGAGCTCCTGCCAGGCGGTAGCCACGCGCCCGGCGCGCTCGGCCAACTCTGCGTAGGTGAGCGGCGGGCCGACGCCCGCTAC
>MEKM01000041.1:9194-18587 GCA_001766965.1 Acidobacteria bacterium RIFCSPHIGHO2_01_FULL_67_28
AGTCGGCGACGTTCAGCCGTTCGGGAATCGCCCCGCCCGTCATGGGCGCCGGGCTAGCGCCGCTCGCCCTGGCGACGGATGCGGGCGCGGAGCCGCTCGCGGAGCTCCTCGGGGGCGCCGGGGTTGAAGGCGACCAGGTACCAGAGCGGCTCGCGGCGGTCGCGGCAAAGGGCGCGCAGGGTCCCGACCGGCGTGCGCGGGTGCCGCGCCACGTTCTCGCGCACGGCGCGGTAGGGATGCCGCGCCAGCCGCGCCAGGACGTCGGCCGGGGCGTTGGGGTGGTCGCTGATGAGCCGGATGAGGTAGTAGTCCTCGCGCGGGGCGTGGCGCGTCAGGCGGCGCAGCTCGCCGGCGGAGGTCGAGCGGCGGGCGGCGCGGCGCACCCGCCGGTCCCAGCCCGGCTGGATGGCGTTCAGCTCGCGCGTGCGCAGGGCGATCATCTGCCGCAGGACGCCCTCTTCCAACCGGCGCCGGGAGGCGGGCAGGCGCGTGCTGCGCAGCAGGCGGAGCGCGTTCTGGAGGCTCTGGCGCTCGCCGAAGAGGATTTGGCTGGTGCGCGGCAGGCGCCCCAGCCGCCGCTGCCGCGTGTCCACTCGTCTCATCAGAACTCTCCCCTCCCGCAATAGCGCGTATTATGCCTTGTGCAACCAGCAAGCGCAAAGGGAGCCTGTCATTCTGAGGCCGCAGGCCGAAGAATCTCAAACGTAGCCGGACTGCACCGATTGAGATCCTTCGCTTCGCTCAGGATGACAAGATAAACGTTAAGCTTTCTCCAAGCGCGCGAGGATTTCGCGGAGGCGCGCGCCCGGCCAGGCGACCCGGGCGAGCTCCTGGTTCTCCCGCTTGAGCTCCTCGATGATGGTGAAGTACGGCGCCAACAGCGTACGCGCGCCCTCGGCGGCGGCGGCACGCTGGTCTTCCGGCAGCTCGAGGATTCCCTCCAGCGCCTCCTGGTACTGGGTGACGGCGCGCATGGCGTTGGTGATCATCTCGTGCGGGAAGAGGTAGCGCGAGGCCTCCTTCAGGCTCTCGGCCACCTGGTCGGCGCGGCCCGCGCGCGAGCGCAGGTTGGTGCTCTCTTCCACGAACTTCATCAGCCGCTCCGACTCGGCCACCGCCCAGTGCTGGGTGAGCTTGCGCCGCTCGTCGTCGGAGAAGCGGGTGAGGTTCATGATGTCGGGCTGGTCGGGGAAGAGGCGGAAGCCCTTCGAGCAGTAGCGGTTGAGATCGGCCAGAATCCGGATCTGCTCGTGGAAGTCGGCGCACTGCTCGAACTCCTCGACCGCCCGGCGGATGTTGGCGAGCTCGGCGCGGAACTGCGCGCGCTTCTCCTGCCGGTCGGCGCGCTGCCGGAGCGCCCGCCGCAGCATGAGCGTCCCCAGCACGGTCGCCAGTACGCCGGCGACAACAAGCCCCGCCCAGTGCATTCCTTCCCCCTGCTGTGTTTGCCCGAACGAAAAGAAGTGCAGTATAGTAGCTGCATCGGGCGAAAAAGAGAATCCCACCGCGACCGAAAGGCGGGGCGCATGTCAGTCTTCAAAGACCGTAAAGCCGAGCTGGAGAAGCACGAGTTCATGATGGGAACGCCGCGGGGGCGGCTGGCGGTGAGCCTGGACCTGCTGACCGAGGCCATGGTGCTCGTCGGCCAACACGCGGTCTACTGCCGCAGCGCGCGCCAGCCGGAGCAGCCGCCGATGGACATCCGCCTCATCGGCCAGGGGCTCGGCCAGGCCAAGGAGCTTATCCAGAGCGTGATGGAAGAGCTGCGCGCCGCCCGCGACTCGCAGTAACGCGACACAGATTTCTCTGCCCTTTCTCTGCGTCCTCTGCGCCTCTGTGGTGAATCCATTCCTGTTCCAAAGAAACTCTCACCACAGAGAGCACAGAGGAAACCTAGCGCCCTTGCAGGAAGGGATTGCGTTCCCGCTCGGCGCCGATGGTGGTGGCGGGCCCGTGGCCGGGAAAGACCGCGGTGGCGTCGTCGAGCACCAGCAGGTGCGTGTGAATCGAGCGCAGGATGGCCTCGTAGGAGCCGCCCCACAAATCCGTCCGGCCGATCGAGCCGGCAAAGAGCGTGTCGCCGGCGAAGAGGCGCTTGTCGGGCTCGGGCAAGTAGAGTGAAAGGCTGCCGGGCGTGTGGCCGGGCGTGTGCAATACGTGCGCGCGAAGCTCTTTCCCCCAGCGCAGCTCATCGCCGGCCTTGAGCTGCTGGTCCACGTCCGGCACGCGCGGCGCGGGCAGGCCGATCATGGCCGCCTGCATGGCGACGTTCTGGTAGAGCCAGTGGTCGTCGGGATGCATCAGGATGGGCGCGCCGGTGGCTTCCTTCAGGCGCTCGAGCCCGCCCACGTGGTCAATGTGGGCGTGGGTGACGACGATGTATTTTGTCGTCAAATTGTGCCGGCGCAGCACGGCGAGAACTTGCTCGGCGTCGTCGCCCGGATCAATGACGACGGCCTCGCGGGTTTCGGCGTCGCCCACGATGGAGCAGTTGCACTGCAGCCAGCCCACGGGCAGGATTTCGTGGATGAGTTTCGGCGACTGGGTCACGAACGATACGGGTCGGAGTCGGGACCTGCCCCGAGGGCATCGCCCGAAGGGTTGTCGCGGGCGAACTCGGAGTAGTGCTCGTCGAGCTTCGCCTTCGCCGGCGCGGGCGGCGCCACTTTGGCGGCGGGCGGCGACGAGGTGCGCCGCGGCACGGTGGGCTCCTGCGCGAGCCGCGCCAGCGCGCGCGCCCGGCCCGCCACCCAATCGAAGAGCAGCGGCAAAGAACCGGTCAGCGATTCGCGCAGAAACCGCCGCCGCTCCGGCGGCTGCGCTTTGCGCTCATCCTTCATCGCTCGCATTCTAGCACACGCACTGCGTTGCCGCCCGCGAGCGGAGATGATAGAATCCGCGCTCTTGTTCGCGGGCACAAACCCCCAGTGAGGAAAAGCTTCATGGGCAAACCAGTGCGTCGTCTGCCTCCCATCCTGCTCCTGCTCGTACTGCTCGCGCCGTGCGCCGCGCCGGCGCAGCAGCAGGTCAACCCGGACCAACTGCGGCCGCCGTTCAACGACCCGCGCGCCGCGCGCCACTGGACGCGCGACCGCGCCTACGACCTCCAGCACGTCAAGCTCGAGCTCGGGATTGACTGGGAGAAACGCGAGATCGCCGGCACGGCCACGCTCACGCTCGCGCCCTTGAACGACGGCCTGACGCGCGTCACGCTCGACGCCGCCGAGCTCACCATCGAAGCGGTGACGACGAGCGGCGGCGGGAAGCTTGACTTCGCCGCCGGCGCCAAAGAGCTCACCGTCGTGCTCGACCGCGCTTACAGTGCAGGCGAAGCAGTCACACTCGCCATCCGGTACCGCGCCCGGCCCCGCAAAGGTTTCTACTTCGTCGCGCCCGACCAGGCTTACCCGACGAAGCCCCGTCAGGCCTGGACGCAGGGCGAGAGCGAGTACAACCACTACTGGTTCCCGAGCTACGACTTCCCGAACGACAAGGCGACCAGCGAGACGATTGTCGCCGTGCCCGCCGAGATGATTGTCATCGGCAACGGCCGGCTCGTTGAAGTGCGCGAGAACCCGGCGGCGAAGACGAAGACCTACCACTGGCGCGAAGAGGTGCCGCACTCGACCTACCTGATTTCGCTCGTCGCCGGGCGCTTCGACCGGCACGTAGACATGCTGGGCGAGCTGCCGGTCGAGTACTACGTTCCGCCGGGCACGGACGCCGCCACGGTCAAACGCTCCTTCGCGCTCACGCCGGAAATGATCCGCTTCTTCGCCGACTACAGCGCCACGCCCTATCCCTACGAGAGGTACGCGCAGGACACCGTGGAAGAGTTTCTCTGGGGCGGGATGGAGAACATCAGCGCCACCACGCTCTACACCGACACGCTGCACGACGAAGCGGCCGCGCCCAACTGGTCGAGCGAAGGCCTGGTTGCCCACGAGCTCGCCCACCAGTGGTGGGGCGACTGGCTCACCTGCCGCGACTGGTCGCACCTCTGGCTGAACGAATCGTTCGCCACCTTCTTCACCAATCTCTGGTTCGAGCGCCGACTCGGCCGCGACGAGTACGACTACCGCGTCTGGGAGAACTGGCAGGACTACTTCGAAGAGGACCGCAAAGACTATCGCCGGCCCATCGTCATGCCGGTCTATGTCGACGAGATGGACCTCTTCGACGAGCACACCTATCCGAAAGGCGCGGCGGTGCTGGCCATGCTGCGTGCGGTGGTCGGCGATGAGGAGTTCCAGAAGTCCATCCGCCACTACGCCGCCAAGCACGCGCGCCAGCCGGTCGACACCGAAGACTTCCGCAAGGCCATCGCCGAAGCCACCGGCCAGGACCTCGGCTGGTTCTTCGACGAGTGGCTCTACCGCGCCGGGCATCCCGAATTCGCGGTGACGTCGGAGTGGGACGAGCCCACGCGCACCGCGCACCTCGTGGTCGAGCAGAAGCAGGCGCTCAAAGAGATGACGCCGATTTTCCGGATGCTGGTCGAGATTGAGTTCACGACCGCCGCGGGCGCGCAGACCTTCCGCGTCGAGGTGGCGCACGCCCGCGACGACTTCTACTTCCCGCTGGCAGCGCGCCCGACGCGCGTGCGCTTCGATCCCGGCCAGAAGATCATCAAGAAGCTCGAGTTCGCGAAGTCGCGCGAGGAGCTGACGGATTTGGCGACGAACGACCCGAACGTCGCCGGGCGCATCTGGGCGGCGCAGCAGCTGGCCGAGCGCGCGGGCGACCTGGTGGCGCTCGCCATCGCGCGCGACGTTCTCTTGCAGGACCGCTTCTACGGCGTGCGCCTCGAAACCGCCAAGGCGCTCGGCAAGACGCACAGCGCCGTGGCCCGCGACGCGCTTATCGAGGCGCTGCGCGATCCCGACGCCCGCGTCCGCGAAGCCGCCGCCGAAGCGCTGGGCGAGTTCGCGGGCGACGCCACGGCGGCCGCCGCGCTCGAAGGCGTTGTGCGCAGCGAGCCCAAAGTGTACGTCGTCGCCGCCGCGCTCAAGTCGCTCGGGAAGATGCAGGCGCCGAAAGCCTTCGAGACGCTCCGCAGCGCGCTCGGGCGCGACTCGCATCGGGACGTCATTCGCCAGAAGGCGCTCGAAGGCCTGGCCGAACTGGGCGACGCCCCCGGGCTGCCGCTGGCGCTCGAGTGGGCGCGCTACGGCCGGCCGCCGCGCGCGCGCGAGGCCGCCATCGAGGCGCTCGGTAAGCTCGGCCGCGGCGACGACAACGTCTTCCGTTATCTGACTTCCCTGCTCGCCGACCCGTACGTCTGGGCACGGCGCGCGGCGCTGACGGCGCTGGGCGAGCTCGGCGATGCCCGCGCCCTGCCGACGCTCGAGGCCTTCGCCGCCAACGAGATTGAGCGGCGGCTGCAACGCGAGGCGGAAATCGCCATCGACAAGCTCCGTCGCGCCCAGGCCGCCAAGCGCACCGCCGACGACCTGGCCCGCGAGGTTGAAACCCTCAAGCAGGAAGTCCGCACGCTGCGGGAGAAAGCCGCGGCGCCGCCGCGCTGACCGTCCGCGACGAAACCCCAAGAGGTTGTCATCCTGAGCGCAGCGAAGGATCTCAAACCAGGATAGTGGCACGATTGAGATTCTTCGCTCCGCCCTGCACTTATGCACTGAACCAACTCGCCGCGAATGGGCTCCGCTCAGAATGACAACGCATAGCGGCCGTGGCTCTCCCAAGTCTGTTATCCTAGAAGCATGGCAGAAGGGGCGGGCGTGAGCGCGGAGCGGCGGTCGCCGCTCGAGGCGACCTATCAGTCGCTGGGCGCGCAGTTCGTCAGCGTGCGCGGGGCGCGTTTGCCCGAGCGCTTCATCGATACGGCCGACGAGTGCCGCGCCGTGCGCAGCGGCGCGGGCGTCTGCGACCGCAGCGACCGCGTCCATCTCACCGCCAGCGGGCCCGACGCCAAGGCGTTTCTCCACCGCATGCTTTCGAACGACGTGGCGCGGCTTGCCGTCGGCCAGGGCTGCTACGCCACGCTCATGAATCCGCAGGGACACATGCTGGCCGATTTGTACGCGCTGCAGATGGACGACCACCTCCTGCTCGAGACCGACGTCTCGGCCGCGGCCCGACTGCGCGAGTGGCTCGACAAGTACATCATCGCCGACGACGTCACCGTCGAAGACCGCGGCGCGCAGATGGCGGCGCTCGGCGTCGAAGGCCCGCAGGCGGCCAAGCTGCTCGCAGCCGCGGGCGCCGGCGCGTTGCCCGGCGCGGAGCTCGACCACGCCTGGGCGAAACTCGGCGAGGCCGCCGCCCTCGTCCTGCGCGTCGGCGAAACCGGCGAAGAAGGCTACCGGCTCATCTTCGTCGTCGAGTACGCGCAGAACATCTGGGACGCGCTCGCGGCCGCGCGCGCTGCCGTGCCCTGGAAGCCCGTCGGGCACGCGGCCTGGAACATCCTGCGCACGGAAGCGGGCCTGCCGTGGTACGGCGCGGACATGGACGAGCGCACGCTGCCGCCGGAAGCCGCGCTCGAAGCGCGCGCCATCAGCTACACGAAGGGCTGCTACGTCGGCCAGGAAATCATCGAGCGCATCCGCTCGCGCGGGCACGTGAACCGCCGCCTGGCCGGCTTCCACGTGAGCGGGCCGTTGCCGGCCGCGGGCGCGAAGCTCCTGCGCGGCGGCCAGGAAGTCGGCGTGCTGACGACGGCGGTCGAGTCGCCGACGCTCGGCCGCGCCATTGCGCTCGGCTACCTGCGCCGCGAGCATCTGGCCGCAGGCACGACGCTCGAGGTCGAAGGCGCCGGCGGCGCCGAAGTGGTTGAGCTGCCGTTCTACCGCCGCGCGAGTTGATCCGAATCTTTCCCCTTGGAGGCGCATCGGTGAAACCGACAACGCTGGCGTGGACGTACCTGATCGTCGCGGGCCTGCTCGAAATCGCCTGGGCCGTGGCGATGAAGTACTCGCAAGGCTTCAGCAAGCTCGGACCGGCGCTGGCCGCCTTCGCGCTCGGGTTGGCGAGCTTCTATTTCCTGACGCTCGCCGCCGATCACTTGCCCATCGGCACGGCGTATGCGGTGTGGACAGGCATCGGCGCGGTGGGCACGGCGCTTCTCGGCATGATGCTGTTTGCCGAGCCGCGGCATGCAATTCGCCTCATCAGTATCGCGGTGATTGTCGTCGGCATCGTCGGCCTGCAGCTCACCGCGCAGAAGTAGCTCTAACCGATTGAGGGGAAAGGCCTTCGCCCGACAGCCTGCCGCCGCTTTTCTGCATCTAAACCAGGCATAAGGTGCTATAATTGCGGGGTGAAAATGGCGACCACCTACGAAGAAGGCCAGCACGTCAAGCACGGCCAATACGGCTTGGGCACGATCCTAGCGAGCGACGACGAGCGCACCGCCATCGACTTCGTGCAGCACGGCACGAAGAAGTTCGTCACCTCGATGGTCGTGCTCGAGCTGACCGACGAGGCGCCGGCCAAGAAAGCCAAGAAGCCGCGGCGCGCCGCCAAGGCCAAGAAGTAGGTTTCTTTTTTTTCCCGAGGCGTCCGTTCGCGGGCGCCTTTCTTGTTTTCTGCCTTCGGATCAGCAGATCCTAGCCCGGCGCCTCGCTGGGACTGACCAGCAAGACGATGGTGTGGTCGCCGACGCGGAACTCGCTCATGTGCTCCAGCGCCACCTCCCGAACCGGGCGGCCGTTGACGTAGGTCCCGTTGGTGCTGCCCAAGTCCCGCAGCAAGATCCGCTCCCCCATGATCTCCACGACGCAGTGCGACTGCGAGACTTGCGGGTCCTCCAGCACAAGATCCACGTTGCCCCGCCCGATGGCCACCAGCGGCTGCTTGCACACGTGAGTCCTTCCCTTTTCCGGTCCGCTGGCCACGTAGAGGGAAACGCGCTTGCCGGCGGGCAAGCGCAGATTCCGGCCGAAGGAGGTGGCCTTGACGGTGGAATCTTCCGCGCCGGAGGGAACCATAAGCAGACTATCCGAGGTTCAAAGCGCGCTTGAAGCTGCCGCGCTCCTGCTCGATTTTTTTCTGGAGTTGGAGGATGGCGTAGAGCAGCGACTCCGGCCGCGGCGGGCAGCCGGGGACGTAGACGTCGACCGGCACGATCTGGTTCACGCCCTGCACCAGCGCGTAGTTGTTGAAGACGCCGCCCGAGGTGGCGCAGGCCCCCATCGAGATCACCCACTTGGGTTCGGGCATCTGCTCGTAGAGCCGGCGGATGACCGGCGCCATCTTCTGCGACACCCGCCCGGCCACGATCATCAGGTCGGACTGCCGCGGCGAGCCGCGAAAAACTTCCGCGCCGAAGCGCGCGATGTCGAAGCGGCTGGCGCTCATCGACATCATCTCGATGGCGCAGCAGGCGAGGCCAAAGCTCATCGGCCAGATCGACGACTTCCGCGCCCAGTTCACCGCCTTGTCGAGCTGGGTCAGGATAATCCCTTCCAGGCCTCCCCCGCTCGCTTCCGCGGAACCCGCCCCGCCTGCCAACCTCTCGTCAACCTCGCTCATGGCCCTATTCTACACCTTCAGGACGACCTTGCCGAACTGCTCGCGCTTCTCGAGGTGCTCGTGGGCGCGGGCGGCCTCGGCCAGCGGAAAGACTTTGTCCACCACCGGCTTCAAGCGCCCGCGGGCAACCAGGCGCAGCACGGTCAGCAATTCGCTCCGCGAGCCCATGTAGCTCCCTAAGAGCGACCACTGCTGCACGAACAGCCGCCGGATGTCGATCTTGGCGTCGCCGCCGGTGGTCGCCCCGCAGGTCACCAGGCGCCCGCCCGGCGCCAGGCTCGACAAACTTTTCTCCCAGGTGGCCTGGCCGACGTGCTCGAAGACGACGTCCACGCCGCGCTTGTTCGTGCGCTTTTTGACTTCCTCGGCGATGTCCTGCTTCGCGTGGTTGATGAGCTCGTCGGCGCCGAGCTGTTTGGCTTTTTCGAGTTTGGCGTCCGCCCCGGCGGTGGCGAAGACGCGCGCGCCGTGGAGCTTGGCGATTTGAATCGCGGCGCTGCCGATGCCGCTGCCCGCCCCGAGAATCAAAACGTCCTCGCCCGGCTGGAGCCGCGCCCGGCCGACCAGCATGTGCCAGGCAGTGAGGAAAACCAGCGGCACCGCGGCCGCTTCCTCCCAGCTCAAGCCTTCGGGATAAAAAAGCACGTTCACCTCCGGCGCGCGCACGTACTCGGCGCAGCCGCCGTCCACCATAAACCCGAAAATCGTATAGCGCCGGCAGAGGTTGTCGTGGCCGGCGATGCAATCGTCGCAGGCGTTGCAGGCCAGTCCGGGCGCCAGCACCACTTTCTGCCCCACCTTGACGCGGGTCACGCCCTCGCCGATCTTGGCCACTTCGCCGGCGATGTCGCTGCCGGGAATGTGCGGCAGCGGGATCTGCACGCCCGGCAGGCCCTTGCG
>MEKM01000042.1:0-266 GCA_001766965.1 Acidobacteria bacterium RIFCSPHIGHO2_01_FULL_67_28
TGGCTGGCCTGCTCCCGCGCCTGCTGCAAAGCGGCTTCGAGGTCGCGCATCTGCGCCGCGGCCCGCTTCACTTCCTGCTGGGCCTGGGCGAGCTCCCGAGCCGGTTGCTGCCGCGCCGCCCGGAGCTCTTCTTCTTTCGCCGCCAGCTGGCGCGCAAGCTCTTCCGCCTTGCTGCGCAGCTCTTCTAGCGGCCGTTTGGCGCCGGCGAGCTCGGCTTCGAGCGCGCGCCGGCGGGTTTCTTCTTCCGCCAGTTTCGTCCGCAAAGA
>MEKM01000042.1:345-428 GCA_001766965.1 Acidobacteria bacterium RIFCSPHIGHO2_01_FULL_67_28
AGAGCGCTTTCGGCGGCGTCGAGCTCTTTCTGCAGGCTCTCGATGATGTGGTCGCGGTCGGCCAGTTGCTGTCGCAGCGCTTC
>MEKM01000042.1:473-6852 GCA_001766965.1 Acidobacteria bacterium RIFCSPHIGHO2_01_FULL_67_28
GGGCGGGGGCGGTGGCGGCGGTTCGAGCGTGTGAGCGGGTTCGATGGGTGACGCCGGAGGAAGCTCGGTCGGCGGCGCGGGTTCGAGGGGTGCTTCGACCAGGGGCGTGGGTTCAGGCGGGGTCTCGACTGGCTCCGCAGGTGGCGGCGCTTCGGCAGCCGGCGGCGCCGGCGCGAGCGCCGGAGCCGTCAGCCGCTTCCACCAACGCGAGAACAACCCCTCGCTGGCTTTCGCGGCGGGCTCAGGCGCCGCGGCTGGCTCGGGGACTGCTTCGGGGGGCGGCGGCTGGGTCGCCGCCACCGCTTCTTCTTCAGCGGCGAAAGATTCCGGCGCGGGCGTTTCTTCGCCCGACGGCGGGAGCGATTGTGCTTCGGCTGCCAGCTCCGCCCCCGCTTCGAGGCTGGCGGCCTCGTCGTTCCTCTTCTTTTTTTTCTTCTTACTCATGGGCAGTGCGGGCGGCTCGCAAGGATTATGCCACAGGCGGCGCCCAGAGCTTATCGCTGGCGCGCGGCGCCGGGGTGGTTGATGACGGCACGCTCGACCCAGCCGTCGCCCACCAGGCGCTTGCCCACGCGGGCGTCGACCGCAAAAACATAGCGGGGGCGCTTGCCCGGTTCGTTGCGCATGCGCTTGAACACCGCCGTCGTCGTCAGCCGCTCGCCCGTGCGCGCCGCGGCGCGGTGCGCCACGTTGATGTGCGTCCCCACCGAAATCGCTCCTCGCGGCAGGAACAGTTGCAGCAGCAGCGCCGCCGTCACTTCCATTTGCCCGATCATCGAGGGCGTCGAGAGCACCGGCGGCAGCCGCCGGTCGTAGTTCGCGATGGTGCGCTTGAATTCGACCACCCGCGCCAGCGTCTTCTTCAGGCCCTTTCGGAGCTGTTTTTTCCTCTTCGTCATTCGCTCTCCTATTTCGCTGCCGCGAACGCTTGGCGGGCGGCGCCGAGCGTTTGGTCGATGTCAGCTTCCGTGTGCGCCAGGGAAACGAAGGCCGCCTCGAACTGCGACGCCGGCCAGTAAACCCCCCGCTCGAGCAAGGCCCGGTGCCCGCGGGCAAAGCGCGCGGTGTCCGAGCGCTTGGCCGAAGCGTAGTCCGTTACCGGATCGGCGGTGAAGAACACCGTCAGCATCGACCCGCAACGGTTCACCTCGACGCGGACGCCCGCGGCGCGGGCGGCAGCCGCCAGGCCGTCGCCGAGTTCGGCTCCCAGCGCCTCCAGTCGCTCATAGGTGCGCGGCTTCTTCAATTCGCGCAGCGCCGCCAGGCCGGCCGAGACCGCCAGCGGATTTCCCGAAAGCGTCCCCGCCTGGTAGACCGGCCCGAGCGGCGCGATCTGGTCCATCAGGTCGGCGCGGCCACCGTAGGCCCCCACCGGCAGCCCGCCGCCGATGATCTTGCCGAGCGTGGTCAGATCGGCGCGTATCCCGAAGTGCTCCTGCGCGCCGCCGTAGGCAATGCGGAAGCCGGTGATGACTTCATCGAAGAGGAGCAGCGCGCCGTGCTTTTCGGTCAGCGCGCGCAGCCCTTCGAGAAAACCTTTCCACGGCAGGACACAGCCCATGTTGCCCGCCACCGGCTCGACGATAACGGCGGCGATTTCCCGGCCGCGCTCGGCGAACACTTTCTCGACCGGGGCGATGTCGTTGTACGACAGCGTGAGCGTGAAGCGCACGAACTCTTCGGGCACGCCCGCCGAGTCGGGCAGGTTCAGCGTGGCCACACCCGAGCCGGCCTTCGCCAGCAGGCTGTCCGAGTGGCCGTGATAGCAACCCTCGAACTTGACGATAATCTTGCGCCCCGTGGCCGCGCGCGCCAGGCGCACGGCCGACATCACCGCCTCGGTGCCGGATTCACCAGGCGCACTTTTTCGATGGAAGGGAAAGCCGCCGCGATTTCTTCCGCCAGCTCGACTTCGAGCGGCGTGGGCGCGCCGAAGCTCGTCCCGCGCCGCGCCGCCTGCTCGATCGCCGCGACGACGGCCGGATGAGCGTGTCCGAGGATCAGCGGTCCCCAGGAGCCGACGTAGTCGAGATAGCTCTTGCCGTCGACGTCGGTGAGCTGCGCACCGCTGGCGTGGCTGATGAAGGGCGGCGCGCCGCCGACAGCCTTAAAGGCGCGCACGGGCGAGTTGACCCCGCCGGGGATGCGCCGCTCGGCGCGCGCGAGCCACTGCCTGGATTTTTCGCCGCTCATGCGAGCGAGGGGAGGAGCATCCCGACGAGGCGCCACTTCAGCCCGCGGTAGCCCTGGGAGCCGGCGAAGAGATCGTCCACGAGCCGCCGGAAGCGGCGCGAGCGCCCGGCGGCGGCAATCATCCGCTCGGTGGTGCTCTGGCCGAGCCAGCGGCCGCGGTAAAACGTCGGCTGCCAGCGCGCGGCGCAGCCGAGCTCGCGGGCGAAATCCTTTTCCACGAGCGCGGGATAGTTTTCCGGCCGCCCGGCCTCGAGCGCTTCCGCCAGCAGCTCGCCCGAGCGCAGGGCGTAGTAGATGCCTTCGCCGGTGATGGGGTCGACCAGCCCGGCGGCGTCGCCGGCGCGCGCCCAGCCGGGGCCGCCGAGCGGCAGGTGCTTCCACGAATCGCGCTCGAGCGCCGGCAGCAGGTGGCTGTAGGCCGTGCCGCCCGTGAGCGGAATGTCTTCGGCGGCGAGAAAGCGGTGGAGCTTTTCTTTCAGCTCGGCGCTCGGGTGGCGGCTCATCCGGGCGCAGACGCCGACGGCCAGGTGGTCGGCGCGGGGAAACGACCAGAGGTAGCCTTCGAAGTTGTCGAGGAACTGCACGCGCAGGCGGTCGTCTTCGTCCGGCAGATAGTAGCCAAAGGTGAGCTCGAGGTCGCGCTGGCCGGGCCGCCAGGAGTCGCCGGGCAGAGCGAGCGCATTGCGGGCGCCGGTGGCGATGACGAGGAAGTCGCCCGCGAACTCGCCCTGCGTGGTGCGCAGGCGTACCGCGCCGTTCGCCGTGGCGGCGGTCACCCGCGCCGGCACCACGCGGGCGCCGGCGGCTTCGGCCCGTCGCAGGAGAAAGTCGTTCAACGCCGCGCGGGAATAGAGGGCGAGCGGCCGGGTCAGGTCGAATACGGCGCGACGGCCGCTGGGGGCGATGAGCTCGGCCCGGCGGATAAGCTTTTTTTCGAGGGTGCCGTCGAGCAGGAACGGGTACCGCTCGAGCGTCTTCCAGGTGACGCCGCCGCCGCAGGGCTTCTCCCAGCCGCGGCGCTCTTCAAAAAGCGTGACGCTGAAGCCGGCGCGCGCCAGCCGCTCGCCCGCGAGCGCTCCCGCCGGCCCGCCCCCGGCGATCAGGATGCTGTTCAGGGAAGCCATTGATTCTGAAGCCGCCAGTATAGCACCCGACGCCGGGCAGACAGGAGTGTCTGCCCCACCGATAAGCGGTAGGACAGGGATTCCTGCCTGTCCGCTATTGGAGCGGAAAGAGCGTGGCGATAATCCAGGCGAGGAGCAGGGCTTTCAGCACGGCGTTGGCGTAAGCGCTCCACAGGGCGCGGTAGAGCGCTGCAGCGAAGAAGTATTCGAGCAGCGACAGCCCGAGCAACGGAACACCCAGCACCACCAGCATCGGTTCGCCGCTGCCGAGGAAGAAGGCGGCGTAGACGATGCCGGCGAAGAGCGCCAGCCGCCAGGCGAGGAAAGCATCAAAGGCGCTCGGGCTGCGCAGCGCCCGGGCGTAGGTGCGCCCCAACAATTCTTCGCCGAGCGCAAAAGGAAGGAGGATAGGCACGAGGACGAGCATCTTCCCGAAGCGGCCGAGCGTGGGCCAGAGGTCAAAAAGCTGCCAGGTGACAAACCCGCCGCAGCCGACGATGACAAAGGCCGTGAGCGCCGCCGCCACGCCCATCTTCGCTCCGGCTTCTGGCCATGAGCGCACCCAGGGGCGGCCGAGGAGCGCGGGCAGCAGCCAGAGCGTCGAGAGCAGCAAGAGCGAGGCGAGGTAGCTGCCGCCCTCGAGGCGCAGGAACGCGAGCGGGTACGCGACGCCGAAAAATTTCAGCAGGTCCAGCGCAGATACTCCGGCGGTGCCCGCGAGCAGCGCATATCCAAAGATGTGCAGCGGCGACCACGGTGTGAAGCGAGTCTCTGGAACCACCTCGCCGAGCGGCTCCGGGTTGAGCGCCCAGCCCGCCAGCCCGGCCAGCGGGACGAACAGTCCCGCGAGGAAAAACAGTCCCGCCACTTCCAGCCCGAGAAGCCAGGCGTTGAAGCGTGGCGGAAGATTCAAGCCCGCGCCGGGCACGGCGCGGTTCGTCCAGTTCACGATGGCGCGCTGCACGGAGGAGTGAAAGGGCAGGCTCGAATGCGTGGCCAGAAACTCGAGCCGGGCCGCGCGGGCGGCGCGAACGCGCTCGTGCATGCGGTCGGCGGCCCGGCGCAGGTCGGGGATCTCGAGCCGCGCGGTGATGAAGAGCGGGTTCGGCGGATCGCCGGGAGCGACCCGGCGCTCGAGGCCCGCGAGCGACACCACGGCCGCGGCGTTGACGGCGCGCGCGACTTCCAGCGCCACGCCGCCGCCGAGCGAATGCCCGACGATGACGAGTCGCTCGGGGCGCACGCCGAATTTCTTTTCCAGGTGGCGAACCACGGTGAGCGCCGCGCGTGTTTCCCGTGGGGTCGCCATCGAGGCATGGAAGCCGCCGGGGGGCCGCGGGGTCGCGCGCCCGGGATGGTTGCCGCGGCCGGGGAGATCCATCAAGAAGACGTCGCCGCCTGTTGTGGCGAGCACTTCTGCAAGATGCAGCAGGTGGCGCCGGTTGGCCCCGTAACCGTGCAGGAGCAGGAAATGCACGCGCGCCTCGCCGCTCTGCGGCTGCACGCGCTCGACGGGGATGTCGTCGACGCGGAAGGACTCGAAGCGGAGCTGCCCGCGCAGGTGAGCCAGTCCCCCGACGGAGCTGGCGGCCCCGGCGAGAAAAACCAGGAGCAGCGCCAGCAGCCGTCCGCGGAAGCCGCGCGGCGGCCGGGCGGTGGTGTTAGAATCGCTGGATGCAGTCACGAGTGTAGGCGAGGCGGTGTGAGCGTCAAAAAGATAGTGTCGCGCGCGGAGCTGATTATCCGCCGGCGGGAGTGGAAAGACAACGGCCGCCGCGTAGTGTTTACGAACGGCTGCTTCGATCTGCTCCATGCGGGACACGTCCGGCTGCTCGAGCAGGCGCGGGCGCTCGGCGAGGCGCTGGTCGTCGGCCTGAACAGCGACCGGAGCGTCCGGCAGCTCAAGGGCGACGCCCGCCCGCTCGTGCCGGAGGCCGAGCGCGCCGAAGTGCTGGCGGCGCTGGCCGCGGTGGATGCGGTGACGATCTTTGGCGAGCCGACGCCGCGCGAGCTGATCGCGGCGCTGCTGCCCGATGTGCTGGTGAAGGGCGGCGACTGGGGGCCTGACCAGATTGTCGGCCGCGAGGAAGTCGAAGCCGCTGGCGGGCGCGTGGTGGTGGTGCCCTACCTCGAGGGCTATTCGACCTCTGCGTTCATCGCCAAGATCGCGGGGAAGAAATAAGGAGCGCAGACAGGAGTGTCTGCGCCACCAGGAATGGGAAGAGAAAAAAAGGTGGGGCAGGCATTCCTGCCTGCCCGCTGCGGCGCAAGATAAGGAGCGCAGACCCTTCGGCTTCGCTCAGGACAAGCAAGAGTGTCTGCGCCACCAGGAATGACAGAAAAAAGGGTTTCAAAGTGGGGCAGACATTCTTGTCTGCCCGCCTCGGCGCAGAGCTCATGATCATTCCGCTGGTTGAGCAGGCGATTCGTCCGCTGGAGGAGAGCGCGGGGCTGCGGGCGGCGCTGCGCGAGCTGGAGCTGGTGACGCGGCACGGCCAGCCGCCGCGCGAGCTGACGCTGGCGGGCCTGACCGACACGGCCAAGCTCCTGGTGGCGACGCTCACGGCGCGGGCGCTCGCCCGGCCGCTGGTTTTCCTGACCACGACAAACCGCCGCGCCGAAGCGCTCATCGAGCCGCTGCGCTTCTTCCACGGCCTGCTGACCGGGCGGCCGGAGGCGAGCGTCGTCCTGCTGCCCGCCTCGGACGTCTCACCCTATCGCGGCCTGTCCCGGCACCCGGACATCGCCGCCGCGCGCGCCGTGGCGCTCTGGCGGCTGGCGAGCGGCGAAGCGGAGGTCGTTCTGGCGCCGGTGGGGGCGGCGCTCGGCCGCCTGGCCGGGCGCGAGAGCTACGCGCGCCTGGGGCGCACGCTGCGCGTGGGCGACCGGGTGGCGCTCGACGAGCTGGTTGCGTACCTCGAAGGCGCCGGCTACGAGCGGCACGAGCCGGTCGAGATGGCCGGGAGCTACTCGGTGCGCGGCGGCCTGGTGGACATCTTCCCGCCCGAGGGCGCGCCGGTGCGCCTCGAGCTTTTCGGCGACCGGCTGGAAGAGTTGCGCGG
>MEKM01000043.1 GCA_001766965.1 Acidobacteria bacterium RIFCSPHIGHO2_01_FULL_67_28
GTCCACGAAGCCCCACGCACGATGACGGTGCCGCTGATTCTCTTGGCCGGGCTTTCGATTGTCGGCGGCTGGGTGGGGATTCCCCTGGTGCTCGGGGGAGGGAACTGGTTCGAGCATTTCTTGGAGCCGGTGTTCGTCCCGCGGGTGGAGCTGGCCGTCGTCGAACACTCGCACATGCTGGAGCTGATGCTGATGGTCCTGTCGGTGGTGGTGGGGCTGCTCGGGATCGTAGTGGCGTACCTGTTCTATTTGAAGCGGCCGGAGATGCCCGGGCGGCTGGTGGAGCGCTTCGGCGGGCTCTACCAGCTGGTTTACCACAAGTATTTCGTGGACGAGGTCTACAGCGCGGTGTTCGTGGAAGGGCCGGTACTGGGGAAGGCCATGGGCTCGACCCTGGCGGGGTTCGACCTGAAGGTGATTGACGGCATCGGGGTGGACGGCTCGGCCTGGTTCGCGCGCTTCACCTCGCGCCTCTCCATCTGGTGGGACACCTGGATTGTGGACGGGACGGTCAACCTGGTGGCGTGGATGGTCTGGGTGCTGAACTGGCCGGCGCGCGCCCTGCAAACCGGCCTGGTGCAGCGCTACGCGCTGTGGATGGCGACGGGAGTGGTTCTGCTCCTTTTCTACTACGTGGTGCGGTACATGCCGGGATCCTGGTGAGGTGACGCCGTGAGCCTGACGCCGGAGAACATCCTGAACTGGATTCTGTTGACGCCGCTGGTGGGCGCGGTGGCGCTGCTCGCCGTCCCCGGCGAGAAGAAGAAGCTCATCGCGGCGCTGGCCAATCTCTTCGCGTTCGCCGGCTTCCTGGTGTCGCTGCCGCTGGTCTTCTGGTATGACAAGACGCAGGCGGGGTTTCAGTTCACCATCAACCACGACTGGATTCCCTCCATCGGGGCGAGCTACCGGCTGGGAATTGACGGCATCAGCTTCCTGCTGGTGATGCTGACCACCGTGCTCGGCTTCATCGCCATCCTGTCCTCCTGGGCCTTCATCCAGAACCGCGTGAAGGAGTACTACATCGTCTTCCTCATCCTCCAGACCGGGATGCTGGGCGTCTTCATGGCGCTGGACTTCTTCCTCTTTTACGTTTTCTGGGAAGTGATGCTGGTGCCGATGTACTTCATCATCGGCATCTGGGGCCACGAGCGCAAGCTCTACGCCGCCATCAAATTCTTCTTGTACACGCTGCTCGGGTCGGTGCTGATGCTGCTCGGCATCCTGTGGCTCTACTATTTCCACGGCGGCCTGCACGCTCCTGGAGCGGCCTGCCCGGCCATCGGCATCGCCGGGCACACCGCCGCCGAGATGAACACCTTCAGCATCCCGGTTTATCTCGAGCTCGGCCACTTCCTGCCCGCTACGCTCATCGCCAAGCTCGTCTTCTGGGGCTTCTTCATCAGCTTCGCCATCAAGGTGCCGATGGTGCCGTTCCACACCTGGCTGCCGGACGCGCACGTCGAAGCGCCCACCGCCGGCTCGGTCATCCTGGCCGGCGTCCTGCTGAAGATGGGCACCTACGGCATGATGCGCTTCTCGCTGCCGATTTTTCCGGAGGCCTCGCGGGAGTACGCGCCCTTCATTGCCACCGTCTCCATCGTCGCCATCATCTACGGCGCGCTGGTCACCATGATGCAGAAGGACATGAAGAAGCTCATCGCCTACTCGTCGGTCTCCCACCTGGGCTTCTGCACGCTGGGGATTTTCGCGTTGAACCACCTGGGCCTGGCCGGGAGCCTGCTCCAGCAGGTGAACCACGGCATCTCCACCGGGGCGCTCTTCTTGATCGTCGGCCTGCTCTACGAGCGGCGCCACACGCGGGACATCGCCGAGTTCGGCGGGCTGTCGACGCCCATGCCGGTTTTCGCCACTATGTATATGATCATCAGCCTGGCCTCGCTGGGGATGCCGCTGCTCAACGGCTTCATCGGCGAGTTCACCATCCTGCTGGGCGCCTGGCAGGTGAACCACTGGTGGGCCGGCCTGTCGGTGCTGGGCATCGTGCTGGCGGCCGCCTATCTGCTCTGGCTCTACCAGCGCGTCATGTTCGGCGAAGTCACCCACGCCGCCAACAAGGGCCTGCGCGACCTTAGTCTCCGCGAGCTGGCCACGCTCGTCCCGCTGGTCGTCTGGTGCTTCTGGATCGGGGTCTTCCCCAAGGCTTACTTCGACGTGCTGGAGAAGCCGGTGGCGCTGCTGGTGCAGCGGGTCGAAGGCCCGCAAGCCGCCCCGCCCCTGGCCGTCACCTTGCCGGACACTGAATCTTCCGAAGGGGGAACCCCCGCGGGCACACGCTGATGTGGGACTGGTTCGTACAAGGGCTGCACTCAATTGAGTTCTATGCCATCATGCCGCACCTGCAGCTCACCCTATTTGCGTGCTTCATCCTGCTGGCCGACTTCCTCGTCGAGCGGCCCTACAAGTACTTCAACGCCATCTGCGCCCTGCTCGGGATCGGTTTCAGCGCCTTCGCCCTGGGGCGCTTCTGGGTGCGGGGCGACGAGAAGCTCGCCTTCAACGGATTGATCGTAATCGACTCCTTCTTCACCTTTTTCGGCCTGCTCTTCCTTCTCGCAACCGCACTCGTCATCCTGATGTCGATTAAGTATCTCGACCTCGAAGGCGAGCACGAGGGCGAGTACTACGCCCTGATTCTCTTCGCCGCCGTGGGAATGCTCTTCATGGCCGGCGGCACCGACCTGGTCACCCTCTTCATCGGGCTGGAGCTGATGGCGCTCTGCTTCTACCTGCTCGCCGGCTTTCTGCGCCGCGACCGCCGCTCCAACGAGGCCGCCCTCAAGTACCTCCTGCTCGGGATGTTCTCGAGCGGCATCCTGGCCTACGGCTTCTCGCTGCTCTACGGCGTCAGCGGCTCGACCAACATCCAGGTCATTGCCCAGAAAGTGGCCGAGCGCGGCCCGGGCGACCCCATCGTCTTCCTCGCCATGGTGGCCGTGGCCGCCGGGATGTTCTTCAAGGTAGCGGCCGTGCCGTTCCACATGTGGGCCCCCGACGTTTACGAAGGCGCCCCCACGCCCATCACCGCCTACATCTCGGTGGCCTCGAAAGCCGCCTCCTTCGCCATGCTGCTGCGGCTTTTCCTCGTCCCCCTGGGGCCGCTGCGTCCGAACTGGGAGACGCTGCTCGCGGTCATCGCCCTGGCCACTATGACCATCGGCAACCTGGCCGCCTTGAACCAGGACAACATCAAGCGCCTGCTCGCCTACTCCTCCATCGGCCACGTGGGCTACATCCTGCTCGGGCTCGTGGCCGGGAACCAGACGGGCCGCACCGGGATTATCGTCTACCTCTTTGTCTACACCGTGATGACCATCGGCGCTTTTGCCGTCGTCACCGGCATGCGCCGCGCCGACGCCATCGGCGACCGTCTGGAGGACATGCGCGGCCTGATGTCCAAAAACCCCGGCGCCGCCCTGCTGATGCTCATCTTCCTGCTCTCGCTCACCGGCATCCCGCCCACCGCCGGCTTCATCGCCAAATACTACATCTTCCTCGCGCTCATCCAGGCGGGGCGCTACGAGCTGGCGGTCTTCGCCGCGCTCTACGTGGTGGTGGCGCTCTACTACTACTTCCGCATCGTGGTGATGATGTTCTTCTCCGAGGCCCGCGAGCCCGGCCGGATGACCCTGGCCCCGGGCCTGGTGGCCACGCTGGCGATTGCTCTGGTGCTGACGCTCGCGCCGGGCATCTATCCGGAACCTCTCATCAACCTCGCTCGCCTCGCCATCACGCCGTTCCGCTGACCGGCCTGTTATGCCGCCGCCGGATTCGAAAGACCGCAGCCCCTGGCGGCAGCTCGGCTTCGTCCTGGGCATCGCCTTCACCTTCCCGGCGGCGCTGCTGGTCGGCTACGGCATCGGCTGGTGGCTGGATGGGAAGCTGGGCACGAAGCCGCTCTTTGCGCTCGTCTTCATCGCCTTGGGTTTCGTCGCTGCTCTGCTCGAGCTGTTGCGCGAATTGAAACGGTTGAACCGCGAATGACGGAGCTCCCCGCCGCCGAACGCGAGCTGCTGGCGCAGGCCGAGCGCCGCCTGGGCCGGGTAATTCTGGTCCTGACGCCCGTCGGCGCCGGCGTGGCCGCGTGGCGCTGGGGCGGGGAAACGGCGCTGGCCTTCGCCGTCGGCGGCGCGCTGGCCTACTTGAACTACCGCTGGATCGTGGCGGTGGTGGATACGCTGGTGCGCGGCGCGCAGGCGGGCCGCGTGCCCCGCCGCGCCTACGTAAAACTGCTCGCCCCGCTGGTCTTGCTTGGCGCCGGGCTCTATGTTATCTTCTCGCGCTCGCTTGTCTCCGTCGGGGGTTTTGTGGGCGGCCTGCTGCTGCTGGTGGCCGCGGTCATGATTGAAGCCGCTTATCAGGTCTATTTGGCGGTGCGCAGCTAAGCGATGGAACACCACCCCACCTTCATCGGCGACCTCTTCAACCAGCTCTTCGGCGGGCTGGCGCTGGCCCTGATGGAAATGCTGGGCATCCACCCCCACGACCCGCTCCGCCCCATCCCCGACCACATCGCCATCGAGCTCTTCATCGTTCTCCTCGCCGTCATCTTTTTCCTCTGGTTCCGCCGGCAGTTGTCGGCCGACAACCCCGGGGGGCTCCAGCTCTGCTTCGAGCAGGTGCTCTCGAACAGCTTCCGGGTGGGCATCTACGACCTGCTGGACGAAATCGTCGGCCACCACGGGCGCAAGCACCTGGCCATGGTCGGCAGCGTCGGCTTGTTCGTGCTTTTTTGCAACGTCATCAGCCTCATCCCCGGATTCATCTCTCCGACGGCGGTGCATACGGTGCCGCTCGGCTGCGCCCTGGTCGTCTTCCTCTACTACAACTGGGAGGGGCTGCGGGCGCACGGCCCCGCGGGCTACGGCAAACACTTCATGGGCCCCATCCTGCCGCTGGCGCCGCTGATGCTCCCCATCGAGCTCATCAGCCATACGGCGCGGCTGCTGTCGCTCACCGTGCGTCTCTGGGTCAACATGGTGGTGAGCGAGCTGCTCTATCTCACCTTCTTGAGCCTGGGGCTGGTCACCTTCACAGCCGCCTGGGAGTGGAACAAGATCGCCGGCGGGGTCCTGGTATTCGCACCGCTGGTGTTTCCGGTGGCTTTTGTGGCCCTGCACATTTTTGTGGCGTTCCTGCAAGCCTTCGTGTTCACCCTTCTCCCGGTAGTGTACGTGGGCGGGGCGGTGGCGGAGGAGCATTGATACCGGACTCGTCCGCAGCGTGAGCCCCGGTCGTACGAGGGTGGCCGGGGAACCACCTCCTGCGGGAATCTCATAGCGAAGGAGACTCACCATGAAGCGACTCGCAACTCTGGCAGCACTTGCCCTGGTCTTGTTGGTGTTTGCCGCTCCGGCGGCGGCCCAGGCCGCCGACCAGAAGCCGCCCGACCAGGTGGCCATGTGGATCGTGATTGCCTCGGGCTTTTCCATGGCCATCGCCTCGGCTTTCTGCGGCCTGGCGCAGGCCAAGGCGACGGCGGCCGCCTGCGAAGGTCTGGCCCGCAACCCGGGCGCAGCCCCGGCCATCCGCTTTTCCTTGATTTTGGCGCTGGTGCTGATTGAATCGCTGGCGCTTTACACCTTCGCGATTGTCTTCCTGAAGGTCACCTACTAACTGGTAACGGGAGCGTAGAAGAGCGGGGAGCCTGAAAGGGCTTCCCGTTTTTCTTTTCAGGGCAGGGGCAGGACGGAGCGGGCGGCGGCGCCGAGCACAGGCCCGGGGACGATTCCGAGATAGAGCGTGCCCAGCGCCGTCAGCGTCAGCACGAAGGCCACGGAGGCGGGCACGGGCGCGACCTCCAGGTCGGCCCGCGGCTCGTTCATGTACATCACCTTCACCACCCGCAGGTAGTACGCCACCGACAGCGCGCTGTTGACCACCCCCAGCACCACCAGCCAGATAAGGTTCGCTTTCAACGCCGCGGTGAAGATGTAGAACTTGCCCAGAAAGCCCCCGGTCAGCGGAATCCCGATAAGCGACAGCAGGAAGAGGGTCAGGCAGGCGGCCAGCAGCGGCTGGCGGCTGTGCAGTCCGGCGTAGTCGTCAATCTCCTGGTGGCTCTCCCCGGCCGACACGTGCGAGACCACCGTGAACGCCCCCAGCTTCATCAGCGCGTAGGCCACGAGATAAAAGAGCACCGCCGCGATGCCCAGCTCGCTCCCCGCCGCGAACGCCACCAGGATGTAGCCGGCGTGGGCGATCGACGAATAAGCCAGCATCCGCTTGATGTTCGTCTGCACCAGCGCGCCCAGGTTGCCGACGAACATCGTCAGCAGCGCCGACGCCCAGATGACCCAGAACCAGGTCTCCTGCGTCGGCTCCAGGGCGGTGAAGAAGATGCGCAGGAAGGCGGCGAAGGCAGCGGCCTTGGGCCCGGCCGAAAGGAAGGCGGTGATGGGCGTGGGCGCGCCCTCGTAGACGTCGGGCGTCCACACCTGGAAGGGGGCGCTGGCCACTTTGAAGCCCAGCCCGACGAAGAGCAGCCCCATCCCCATCAGCACCAGCGTGGGATTGGTTCCGGGGGCCCCGAGCGCCGCGGCGATGTCGGGCAGGAAGGTCGTTCCCGTGCCGCCGAAAATCAGGGCGATGCCGTAGAGCAGGAACGCCGTGGCGAACGAGCCCAGCAGGAAGTACTTCATCGCCGACTCGCTCGACTTCGCGTCCGTCCGCCGGAAGCCGATGAGGATGTAGGTGGCGATGGAGGAGATCTCGAGGCCGAGGAAGACCAGGATGAGCTCGTTGGCCGCCGCCATCATCCCCATCCCCACCGTGCCGAAGAGCAGCAGAGCGTAGTACTCGCCGTGGTTGATGTTCTCCCGCTCCAGGTAGCGGAAGGAGGCGATGATGGTGAGCGCGGTGATGGCCAGCAGCACGAAATGCAGGAAGCTGCTGAAGCCGTCAATGATCACCAGCTGGCTGAAGGCGTAGCCGGGGTTCTGCGCCTGCGCCACCGCCGCCACCAGCGCCGCCAGGGTCCCCACCAGGGCCAGCGGCCCCAGCATCCGCTTTTCTCCTCGGGGCAAAAATGGTTCGGCGACCATCACAATCAGGCCGAAGGCGGTGAGCACAATCTCCGGCAGGACGCGCACCAGGTCGGCGGTGGAGGGCATCATCGCTTGTCCTCCGCCGCGTCGGGCGCGCCCGACTCGGGCGACTGCGCCAGCTCATAGTGGGGCGACTCGACCTGGAGCAGAATGCGCTTGGTGGTGGCCTCGGTGCGGCTGGTGAGGAAGGGCGAGCCGACCCCCAGGCCGAGGATGATAAGGGCGAACGCCGCCGCGATCACAAGCTCGCGCGGGCTCAAGTCAGCCAGTCGCCGGTTCGCGTCGTTCGTGACTTCGCCGTAGACTACCCGCTGGACCATCCACAGCAAGTAGACCGCCGCCAGCACCACCCCGAAGGCCGCCAGCACCGCGTAGCTGCGCTCGGCCTCGAACACTCCCACCAGCACCATGAATTCGCCCACGAAGTTCGCGAGCAGCGGCAGGCCGAGCGAGGCCAGGCAGGCCACGAGGAAAAAGGCGGAGAAGACCGGCAGGGGCGTCCCCAGCCCGCCGAACTCGCTGATGAGGTGCGTGTGGCGGCGGTCGTAGAGCATCCCGGCGAAGGCAAACAACGCGCCCGTCGAAACCCCGTGGGCCAGCATCAGGAAGATCGCGCCCTGCGTCGAGATGACGTTCATCGCCATGATGCCCAAAACGACAAAGCCCATGTGGCTGACGGAGGAAAACGCAATGAGCTTCTTGACGTCGGGCTGCACCAGCGACACCAGTGCCCCGTAGAGGATGCCGATGAGCGCCAGCGCCGAAATCACGGGGGCGAACTCCTTGGCGGCGTCCGGGAAAAGCGGCAGGCAGTAGCGCAGCAGACCGTAAGCGCCCATCTTCAGCAGCACGCCCGCCAGGATGACCGAGCCCGCCGTCGGCGCTTCCACGTGCGCGTCCGGGAGCCAGGTGTGGAAGGGAAAGAGCGGCACCTTGATGGCGAAGGCCAGGAAGAAGGCGAGGAACAGCCAGCGCTCTTCGCCCGGCGCCAGCAGCGCCGGGTGCGCCTGCCGCAGGCCGTAGAGCGCCAGCAGGTCGAAGGTGCCGGTGGCCGTGTAGAGCCAGATGATGGCCACCAGCATCAGCAGCGAGCCCGCCATGGTGAAGAGCACGAACTTAATGGCGGCGTAGAGCCGCCGCTCGTGCCCCCAGACGCCGATGAGGAAGTACATCGGGATCAACATGACTTCCCAGAAGACGTAGAAGAGGAAGAGGTCGAGCGCCGCAAAGACGCCCAGCATTCCGGTCTCGAGCACGAGCAGCATCAGGAAGAATTCTTTGACCCGTTTGGTGATGGGCCAGGAGGCCAGCACGGCCAGCGGAGTGAGAAAAGCGGTCAGGAGCACCAGCACCAGGCTTAGCCCGTCCAGCCCGACCTGATAGAGGATGAGCGGCGACGGAATCCAGACGCGCGCCTCGAGGAACTGCATCCCGGCGGAGGCGGGGTTGAACCAGAAATAGAGCGGCAGGGCCAGCGCGAATTCCACGAGCGAGGTCACGAGCGCCACGCGCCGGATGCGCTCCACCGCCCCGGCGGGAAGGAACAAAATCAGCAGCGCCCCCAGCACGGGGAAGAAAACCACGAGGCTCAACCAGTACGCTTTCATCGTTGCGCGCTAGCGGAAGACATAGTCCCGGGCGAAATAGGAAAGAATCACCAGCGCCCCCACGACCACCCAGGCGCCATAGCTGCGGGTGTTGCCCGATTGCAGCAGCCGCACCCACAGGCCGAAGCTGCGGGCGCGGGCGGCGACGCCGTTGAATGCGCCGTCCACCACCTTGACGTCCACCTCCTGCCAGAACACCCGCTCCGAGAGCCAGTGCAGCGGCCGGATGATGGCGGCGTAGTAGATTTCGTCCACGTAATACTTGCCCAGCAGAAGTTGATAGGGCCGGCGGAAAGTTTCGGCCAGCTGCTTGGCCAGCTCGGGATTGCGGAGGTAGAACGCGTAGGCGACGGTCAACCCGGCGAGCGCCAGCAGCACGGTCAGCCCCATCAGCCCGAGCTCTTCGCTGTGCGAGTGCGTGAGCGCCTCGGCCCGCAGGAGGGCGGTGGAGGAGGAGAACACCGGCTCCAGGAAATGCTCAAACAGGTTGGG
>MEKM01000044.1 GCA_001766965.1 Acidobacteria bacterium RIFCSPHIGHO2_01_FULL_67_28
ATGCGGGTGGCGTCGCCCCCGAAGCGCGCCGCCAGCATCTCCGACAAAATCGTGAACAGCGCCGAGCCGGCGCAGATGAACATGTTGGTGCGGAGGCCGGCGGGCTTGCCGTGCAGCTCCCGCTCCAGCCCCACCAGCCCCCCGAGCACCGAAGCCATCACCAGCCGCAGCAGAATCGTCGGAGTCAAGTCCATCGGTGGCAGCCAGTCCATGCGCGTCGCCCCCTGCCTGCCGTCGGCAGGCTTGTTCTGCTCTGTAACGGAATTCTACACCCGCGGAGCTACCGAAGGTACTTGCCGATGATGAGCTGGAGCCGCTTGCGGGTCGAGGGCGGAATCTTCTTCGCCTCGGTGATGATGGAGTGGGCGAGCGCCGCGCCGCACTTGCAGGAGCGCGCCACCGGCACCCGCGGCACCGCCTCGCGGATGACCCCCTGGACGTTTTTGATGTTGCGGGCCAGGTATTCCATCACCTGTTGCCCGGTGACGGCGTCGTGCTCCGGGTGCCAGCAGTCGTAGTCGGTCACCATGGCCACGGTGGCGTAGCAGATTTCGGCCTCGCGGGCGAGCTTGGCCTCCTGGAGGTTCGTCATCCCGATGACGTCGAAGCCGAGCTTGCGATAGGTGTGCGACTCAGCCTTGGTCGAAAACATCGGGCCTTCCATGCAGACGTAAGTGCCGCCGTCGTGCACGGTGACCCCGGCGCGCCGGCAGGCCTCCATCAACACCTGGCGCAGCGCCGGGCAAAAAGGGTCGGCGAAGCTGACGTGGGCCACGATGCCGTTTCCGAAAAAAGTAGAAACCCGCTGCCGCGTCCGGTCGAAAAACTGGTCAGGGACCAAAAAGTCCATCGGCTTGTACTCTTCCTTGAGCGAGCCCACGGCGCTGACCGAGAGGATGCACTCGACGCCCAGCTTCTTGAAGCCGTAGAGGTTGGCGCGGAAGTTGAGCTCGGTCGGGAGAATCCGGTGGCCGCGGCCGTGCCGGGCGAGAAATGCCACGCGCTTGCCGGCGAGCGTCCCCACCAGATAAGCGTCCGAAGGCTTGCCAAAGGGCGTCGCCACCCGCACTTCCCGCGTCGCGGCCAGCCCCGGCATTCCGTAGAGCCCGCTGCCCCCGATGATCCCCAGCTTCACTTGTTCCGCCACCGTTCCCTCCCCCTGCGTTTTGTCATTCCGACCCCGCCCATTCTCATTTCCTGTGGCACCGGCGTCTCGCCGGTGTTTCACGGTGTCCGCAGGCCAGAGGCCTGTGCCACCAAGAAGAAAATGGGCGGGGGAGGAATCTGTTTTTCGCTAGCCGCGTCCTCTCAAGCTGTAACCAGCTCCGGCTCTTTGACCGCTTCCGCGACGATCTTGCCGTCCTTCTCCCGCAGGTAAGCGGCCGGCACCGCCGGGTCGTGCGCGAAGAAGCAGAGCCACTCGCCCCGCACCGCCTCGGGAATCCAGCGCTTCTTCTGCTCGAGCGTCGTCATCGGGTAGAGGTCGTAGCCCATGATCCAGGGATAGGGCAGGTGGGCAGTGGTCGGAACCAGATCGGCCAGGAAGATGGCCGTGCGTCCGCCCGAGCGCAGCCGCACGCACTGCATGTCGCGCGTGTGCCCCGGCGCGCGCACCAGCTCGACGCCGGGAGCAATCTCCTCGTCGCCCGCAGGCCAGACCCATTGCTGCGACTCGGCCATGGGCTGGAAGTTATCGGGCAGGTAGCTGACGCGGTCGCGCTCGGTGGGCTCGAGCGCGTGCTCGTACTCGCCCCGCTGCACGTAGTAGCGGGCGCGGGGAAAAGTGGGGACGAAGCGCCCGCCCGGGCCGCGCCGCGTGTTCCAGCCGCAATGGTCGAAGTGCAGGTGGGTGTTGACGACAATGTCCACCTCTTTCGCCTCCACGCCGCGGCGGTGGAGCGAATCGAGCAGAGTCACGCTGTGGTCGATGCCGTAGATGTCGTCCCACTTGGCGTCGCCTTTGTCGCCCGTGCCCGTCTCGACCACGATCGTCTTGCCGGCGCTCCGAACCAGGAGACAGTTCAGCCCGAGCGTGATGCGGTTGCGGTCGTCGGCCGGGATTCTCTTCTGCCAGAGCATCTTCGGCACCACGCCGAACATCGCCCCGCCGTCCAGGCGGAAGCGCCCGTCCGACAGCACAAAGATTTCCAGGTCGCCGAACTTCATTTCGCTTCTTTCGCCGCCGGGGCCGTTTCGACCAGCTCCACCAGCACCCCGCCGCAGCTCGACGGGTGCAGAAAAGCGTAGCGGTGGCCGCCCGCGCCGTACTGGCTTTTCCCCGGCAGGATGCGCACGCCGGCGGCCGCGAGTGTCTTCAGGTGGCGGTCGAGTTGCTCGACTTGCAACGCGATGTGGTGAATGCCCTCGCCGCGCTTCGAGATGAACTCGGCGATGACGGAATCCTCCGCCGTGGCTTCGAGCAGCTCCAGGCGCGTCTCGCCGAGCGGCAGCAGGGCCACGCGCACCTTCTCGCCGGCAAGGGTCTCGAGGCCGGCGACGCGCAGGCCGAGGGTGTCGCGGTAGAACTTCAGCGCCTGGTCGAGCGAGCGCACGGCGATGCCGATGTGCTCGAGCTTCACCCGTTCACTCCCGCGGCCTTGAGCAGCTCTTCGACCACGCCGTAAGGGTCGCGCTCGCCGCGCGCGACCTGCCGGGCGCAAGCGGCGAGCTTGTCTTTGCCCACGCTGGCCTTCAAGACGCGCTCGAGCGCCCGCTCGCGGATCAAATCGAGCAGGCGGTCCTGCCAGCGCTCGATGCGCTTCTGTTCTCGCAACCCCGCGCCCTCGATGTGAGCGCGGTAGGCGTCCACCGCGGCCGCGAGCTCCGGCACGCCCGTGCCTTCGGTCGCCACCGTCTTCACCACGGGCGGCTCCCACTGGTCGGCGCGGCGGCTCAAGCCGAGCACTACTTTCAGCTCCTGCTCCAGCCGGTCGGTGTCGCCCCGGTCGGCCTTGTTGATGACAAAGACGTCGGCGATTTCCATCACGCCCGCCTTGAAGCTCTGCACGTCGTCGCCCAGGCCGGCCACGAGCAGGAGCACGGTGACGTCGGCCAGCCGCACGATGTCCACTTCGTCCTGCCCCACGCCCACGGTTTCGATGAGGATAACGTCCTTGCCGGCGGCGTCGAGCACGAGCGCCGCGTCGCCCGTGGCGCGCGCCAGGCCGCCCAGCACGCCGCGCGTGGCCATGCTGCGGATGTAGATGCCGTCGTCGGTCGCGTGCTGCTGCATGCGGATGCGGTCGCCGAGCAGCGCCCCGCCGGTGAAGGGGCTGGTGGGATCGACCGCAATGACGCCGACGCGCTTGCCCTGCGCGCGGTAGTGCGCCGCCAGGCGGTTCGCCAGCGAGCTCTTCCCCGTCCCCGGCGCCCCTGTCAGCCCGAGGAGGAAAGCCTTGCCCGTGTGCGGGAACAGCTCGCGCACGAGTTGCTCGGCGCCGGGCTCGTGGTCTTCCAGGGCGCTGATGGCGCGGCCGATGGCGCGGGGGTCCGCGGCGCGCACGCCGTCAACCAGAGAAGCGGTGGAGGCGCCGGCGGGTTTCTTCAAGACCTCTCCTGCCCCTTGCCGAGCAGCTGGCGGGCGATGACCAGCCGCTGGATTTCGCTTGTGCCTTCCCCAATGGTGCAGATCTTGACGTCGCGGTAGAATTTCTCGGCCGGGTAGTCCTTGATGAAGCCGTAGCCGCCGTGGATCTGTACGGCTTCGTTGGCGACGCGCACCGCCACCTCGCCGGCGTAGAGCTTGGCCATGCAGGACTCCTTCGTGTGCGGCCGCTCGGCGTCGGCCAGCCACGCCGCTTCATAGGTCAGCCAGCGCGCCGCTTCGATCTCCATCTTCATCGTGGCCAGCTTCCACTGGATGGCCTGAAAGCTCGCGATGGTCTTGCCGAACTGCTTGCGCTCCTGGGAGTACTTGAGCGCGCAGTCGAACGCCCCTTGCGCCAGGCCCACGCCCAGCGCCGCGATGGAGATGCGCCCCCCGTCGAGGATTTGCAGGCTGTTGACGAAGCCTTCGCCCTCACGCCCGAGCAGGTTCCCCGCCGGCACCCGGCAGTCCTGGAAGATGACTTCGGAGGTGTCGCTCGCCCGCATCCCCAGCTTGTTTTCCTTCTTCCCCGGCCGGAACCCCGGCGTGCCCTTCTCGACGATGAACGCGGAAATGCCGTGGTGGCCCTTGGCCGGGTCGGTCAGCGCCATGGCCACGCAGACGCCGGCCTGATGGCCGTTGGTCGTAAAAGTCTTGGCGCCGTTGAGCACCCACTGGTCGCCCTGGCGGACGGCGGTGGTCCGCGTGCCGCCGGCGTCCGAGCCGGCTTCCGGCTCGGTCAGGCTCCAGCAGCCGAGCATCTTCCCCTGCGCGAGCGGCGGGACGTACTTCTGCCGCTGCGCTTCCGTGCCGAACGAGTAGATGTGGTTCGTGCAGAGCGAATTGTGCGCCGCCACCATCAGTGCCACCGAGCCGTCCACCCGCGCCAGCTCCTCAATCGCCAGCGCGTACTCGATGTAGCCGAGCCCCGCCCCGCCGTATTTTTCCGGGAAGATGATGCCGAAGAGGCCCAACTCAGCCAGCTTCGGCGCCAGGTCGTCCGCAAAATGCGCCGCTTCGTCCCACTCCATCACGTGCGGGCGGATTTCGCCTTCCGCGAACTCCCGCACCGTGCGACGCAGTTGTTCCTGCTCGTCCGTCAGCTTGAAGTCCACGCCGTCTCCTACTCTCCTGCGCGCAAAACCAGAATCTCTATCATACCCAAGATTGAGCCTGGATTGGGCAAACCGAACTCGGCGCTTAGTTCTTGCGCGCGGCGGCGAAGATCTCCTGCGCGGCGCGGATGGCGCGCTCGATCTCTTCTTCGCTCACGTCGTAGTGCGTCACCATCCGCATCTGCTTCGGGTCGACCGCGTTCGCCAGCACCCCGCGTTCCTTGAGCTTGGCGGAAAGCTCCGGGGCGCTCATGCCGGTGCCGGGAACGTCGAAGACCAGGATGTTCGTCTGCACGTCGTTCGGCTGGAGGCGCATATCGGGAATCTCGGCCAGCGCCTCGGCCAGGCGCCTGGCCTTGGCGTGGTCGCGGGCGAGGAGCGGCGGATGTTTTTCCAGCGCCACCAGCCCGGCCGCCGCCAGCACACCGACCTGGCGCATCCCCCCGCCGAACATTTTGCGGAAGACCCGCGCCTTCTCGATGAACGCGCGCGAGCCCACCACCATCGAGCCCACCGGCGCCCCCAGGCCCTTCGAGAGGCAGAACATGAGGGAATCCACTTTGCGGGTAATGTCCGCGACGCTCTTGCCGAGATACGTGGCGGCGTTGAAGATGCGCGCCGCGTCGAGGTGCACGGGAATGCCCCGGTCGTGCGCCCGGTCGCAGATTTCGTCCTGCACCGCGGTGGGCAGCACGCGCCCGCCGGCGATGTTGTGGGTGTTCTCGAGCGAGATGAGTCCGGTCTGGGCGCGATAGTAAACCTTCGGCCGGATCGCGGGCTCAATGTGCTTCCAGGTCAGAACGCCGTCGGTGGTCTCGACCGGCCGCGCCACGCAGCCGGCGATGGCGCTCATCGAGGCCATCTCGAAGTTGAAGATGTGCCCGCGCGACTCGCAGATGACTTCGTTGCCGTGGTCGCAGTGGATGCGGATGCAAATCAGGTTCCCCATCGAGCCGGTCGGCACAAAAAGCGCCGCCTCGCGCTGGAAGATTTCCGCGGCGCGCTGCTCCAGGCGGTTGACCGTCGGGTCTTCCCCGTAGACGTCGTCGCCGACTTCGGCTTCCGCCATCGCCCGGCGCATCTCGAGCGTCGGCTTGGTCACCGTGTCGCTGCGCAGGTCAATCCACTCGGGCATCAGTGCACCTCGGTTTCAGTCGCCGACAATGCGGACTTTCACTTCGCGGCGGCGCGGGCCGTCGAACTCGCAGAAGAAGATTCCCTGCCAGCGCCCCAGGCCGAGCTTGCCGCCTTCGACGGGAACGGTCTGCGAGACTCCCACCAGGGACGACTTGATGTGGGAGTCGGCGTTGCCTTCGTAGTGCTTGTAGCCGGCGTCGCGCGGCACGAGCCGCTCGAGCGTGTCGCCGATGTCGCGGGCCACGTCCGGATCGTCGCTCTCGTTCACAAGGATCCCCGCCGTCGTGTGCGGGACATAGAGATGGCAGACGCCGTTCTCGACCCCCGACTGCGCCACCAGGCGCGCCACGTCCCGCGTGATGTCCTTGATTTGCGTGCGCGCTGTAGTCTCAACCGCCAGCGCCTGCCAGGCAGCGCTGACGCCCGCGCGCGGAGCTTCTTTCATCGGCGTTCCTTTTCCCCGAACCCGGCCATTCTAGCACCAGCCCTAGAGCGGAATCACCTGGTGGTCGCGGCAAGGAAAACACATCTGCTTCTCCAGCCGGCCCACTGCCTCGCCGCCGTGGCCCGCGACGAGGCTCAAGAAGTTCATCCGGCGCTCCTGCAAGCCGCGCTCCGGGTAGAGCGCGTTCGTGAGCACTGCCGCGTGCCGGTCAATGATTTCCGCGCGCTCCGCCTGCGCGCGTGCCGCCTTGCCGCGCAACTTCGAGAACTGGTAGAGCATCTTGCGGCGGCTGGTCTCGGCCGCTCCGGCGAGCGTCGGGTCGAGCGTCTTCACCGCGCCGGCGGCGCTTGCCACGAGCTTCTCGACCTTGCGCTCGCTCTCCTGCAGCTGCCGCAGCAGCCGCGGCGGCAGGTGCCGCTCGGCCAGGCGCTGGCGCAGCGCTTCTTCGCCGCGAAAGAGGTCCGGCAGGCCGAGCCGGTATTTCGCGAGCAGCCGGCGCACTTTCGGCTCGACTACGGTCAGGCTGACGCGCGGATAGATGACCGGCATCCGCCCGAGCAGCTCCTGGTAGAGCGCGCTCGCTTGGGAAAAATAGGCGAGCTCGTGCGGGCCCGCCACGTAGACCGCCGTGGGCAGCAGCCAGTCCTGCACCACCGGACGCAGCAGCACGTTCGGGCTGAAGCGCTCCGGGGCGGAGTCAAGCTCGGCGAGGAGCTGCGCCGCCGAGCGCTCTTCGTCGCCCGCCTGCAGAACACCGTTCCGGCGCCGGCGCAGCGGCAGGCGCCGGCCGTTCTCGGTGAGAAACAGCAGCGTGGCGTTCTCCCGCAGGCGCACCTGGCGGTGGTAGCCGGCCTTGTCGAGCTGCTTGTCGCGCTCCTTCAAGAGGGCGTGCAGTTTCTCGGCCTCTTCCAGGGCGCGGCGGTAGAGCGGCGCGGCCAGCGCGTGCAGCGTCGGGTGCGTCGGGTCGAGCACAACCAGCCCGCGGCCGGCGAACAGCCGCTGGAAGAGCTGGCCGAAGGCCTGCGCGTAGGTCGCTCCCGGCGCGTAGCTGCTCAAGAGCTTCTTTGCCTCGGCTCTCGCCTCCGCGGGCCAGAGCTCGGCCAGGCGCGCGCGCAGCTCTTCGACGGAACGGTCGAAGGCGATGCGCGCCACCGAGGTGCCGTCCGGGTGCGAGGAAGTGTCGCGCAGCTCCTGCCACCGGGAATCGGCGTCGAGCAGGTGACAGTGGTTCACCTCGTTGAAGTCGTGGTCTTCGCTCGCCAGCCAGAAGACGGGCGCAGCCGGCAGGCCGTCGGCCGAAAGCTTCTCCGCCAGGCGGACGGCGGTCAGCGCTTTGTAGACGCTGTAAGCCGGCCCGCCGAACAGGCCCACCTGCTGGCCGGTGACGACGGCCACGGCGCCGTCGCGCAGCCGGGCGATGTTCTCCTCGGTCTCGCGCCCGCCGCCGAAGGTGCGGTTCTGCTCGGCGAGGACGTCGGCGACGGCAACGCGCCGGGCGGCGTCGAGCGCAACTGCCTGCGCCGCGGCGCGGAAGCTCGCCGGGTCGAAGGGGTCATGCGCGTAGAAGCGCGCCACCCGCGGGAAACGGTAGAGGGCGTCGGCGAAAAGCGCCGCGGTGTGGGGAATCTCCGTGAAAGGAATACAGTGCGCTTCCATGGAAGCGGCCATCATACCCACGGGGTGCGCCGCGGGCAACTATTCGGATGACTCGAGGGCGCGGAAGATGCGGGTGATTTCTGCCCGGGCGGCGGCGTCGAGCGGCAGCAGCGGCGGCCGCGGCGGACCGCCGGCGTAGCCCCGCAGCTCCATCGCGTGCTTGAGGCCGGCGATGCCGAAGCGAGTGGTGACGGCGGCGGCGGGCTCGAGCAGGCGCTGCTGGAGCGCCTGGGCGCGGGCGTGATCGCCCCGCCGCCAGGCTTCGTAGAGCTCGACGCACATCTCAGGCAGCGCGCAGGCCACCGCCAGCACGGCGCCCCGCGCGCCCTCCGAGAGCGCCGGATAGAAAGCCGAGGCCGAGCCCACCAGCACGGTGAACTCGGGCGGCGCCTGCCGCGCAATCTCTCCGATCAAACGGACGTCGCCGGAGCTTTCCTTCAACCCCGCGATATTCGGATGAGTGGACAAGCGAACGACAAGCGCGGCGCTCACGCCCAGGCCGGTGAACTGCGGCACCGAGTAGACGAGCACCGGGATGGGGCTCGCGTCGGCCACGGCGCGATAGTGGCGCTCGAGCGCCGCCTCGGTCATCTGCGACTTGAAGTAAGCGGGCGTGCGCACGAGCGCCGCCTGGTAGCCAAGGGCGGCGGCGCGGCGCGTGAGCTCGATGGTTTCAGCAGTGGACTCGCAGCCCGTGCCAGCGATAAGCACCTTTCCGGAATCGGCCGCGCCGCGCGCCGCTTCCCATACCTTCAGCTTCTCTCCCTCGCTCAAGTAGACCGACTCGCCCGTCGAGCCCACCACCACATAGCCGGCAAGGCCCGCGGCGTTGTACTTCCGGATGTTGGCGGCGAGCGCTTTCGCGTCCACATCGCCGTCGGCGGCAAAGGGGGTAGTTACGGGCGGGAAGACGCCGTCGAGCTTGGGGCGCGCCGGGCTCACTCGGGCTTCTCGGGGGAAGGCGCCGCCCGCAGCGAAAGGTCCTGCGGCGCCGGGGCCGCTTCGGCACGCGCCGCGGCGCCGCGGGCCGCCGCCAGCTGGGCGTGCAGGTCCTGGAGGCAGCTCACCTCGGCCTTGTGTTTCCGCAAGGCCTCGACGCCGCTCACGGCGGCGGTGGCGCCTTCCAGGGTGGTG